>JANNCG010000758.1:0-25304 GCA_031386385.1 Myxococcales bacterium | reverse complement strand
TGTTGAGTACTCAGGGACTGGAGAGCCGATTGATCCTTGCCTGCTTGGTGCTCATGCCGTTGGCTCTTGCGTCGAGCTGCTTCTGACCCACCAACCCGTTGGTCCCAGCGAGCTCGCGTTGCGCGCTGGACTGATTGAGTCACCGTACCTTGCGCTCTCATCCAATGTATTGGGAACCGGTTCTCTCAAGAAGCTCATGGCCGAGCGTCCCGGTACCAAAGGGATGTTGCGTCCACCGTCGGCCATGTTGGATTTCATGGGAGCAGACATCTCATTGCTCCAAGGCTCGCACCCCATCGTGGACCAAGCGGTCGACCTTGACGGCTGGGGAGTCGTACTTGAATGCGAGCATGATGCATTCTTGATTGGCCAACGCGTGCTCGACCACCGGCTTGCTGGGATTGTTCTACACGGCGCAGAGGTGCAAGCGGGAGTGTGGGTCGCGCGAGGCGCGATCATTGATCCGTCAGCCAAAATCCAAGCACCCGTGTGGATTGGTGCCAAGGCCGTGATCTGCGCGGGGGCGAACGTCGGTCCCAACGCCATCGTCGGAGAGCGAGCCATTGTCTCGCCGCACGCCACCGTGAGGTCGGCCATTGTGGGCGCGAACAGCTTCGTTGGAGAAGGACTTGAGCTCGAATCGTGTATTGTTCGCGAAGAGCAGCTTGTGGACTTCGCCACCGGCACCACCGTCACCATGAACGATCCAGTCTTGCTTGATTCAAGCGTGAGCGACCCGCGGACTGTCCCCTTGCTGTGCAGATTGCTCGCGCTGTGCACGGTGTTCGTTGTGGCACCAGTACTCGTCCTGTTCGAGAAGGGGCGGATCCACCTCCGGCAGCTTTGGGAGATCGTCAGGGGCACACGAAGCTGGATAGGTGCAGAGCACTCTAGCAGTGAACTCGACGACAATAGCAGCTTGGGCCGCGCAGCTCGGGCCGCGCCTGCGGGCTTTATCGCGGTCGATCGCATTGTCGCGGTCACTGGCGAGGATCGGCTGCGCACACTCGCTTGGTATGCGCAGGCTAAGTCCCTACGGACCGACCTGCGACTTCTGATTCAAGCGATTTCACACTGAGCGGGGCAGACGGCAGCCAAGGGGCGGGCGGACGAGGTGGCCGAAGGGGATTTGAGCGAACGTTCACAGCGGGTCAATGAGCGCTCCGAGCGTTCTAAATAGCGCGGGTCGCCGGGCTAGCGCGCAGCACTTGATACTCACAGTGGCTTACGAAACACGAAGCTCCATCCCATGTGATCCTGATGCTCGTGTTGTGGTGGCCTGGCACCACGTCCTGCCTGTCCGTCGAGAGTGTCGAGTATCTTGGCGACGCCCTGAAACCAGGCGTGGTACGCGACACCGACGCCCGGGATTTTTCGTAGCCCATTTTCACGTGCATAGTTCGCCCAGTACCAATGAAGCAGCGTGGCCCATTGACCGCCAACGGGCCAGATCGCTTCGGCGGTGAGCCCTTCTGATTCAGCGAGTGAAGTGAGTCCCGAGCGCGTGTACCGAAAATAATCATCAGGGAATCCGTGCGTAGGACAGTACTGTGGCGCAACCCCCACAAGCACACCCCCCTTTGCGAGCACTCGCGAAGCCTCGGCAAAAAACTGCCACGGTCGCTTCAGGTGCTCCAACACCTCGACCACGACCACTGCTGCCGCTGATTCATCGCGAAATGGCAGCGAATGTGCGTCTGCGATCACATCGGTTGCTGTGTACGGAGCCACGTCTAGCGCCAGCACGGGCCCCAGCCGATCTAGCTGTTTGCGGTAGTATTGTTCGCACGCCCCAACATCGATCACCGGGAGCCCTTCGGGAAGAGTCCCCTCAACAGCGTTCACGATCAGTTGGACTTGCGTCCGGTCGTCGGCAAACAACCGAGCGTTGCTTGCGGCGCGTACCTTGTCGGCCAGTCCACGAAGCCCGGTGCGCTGACTCTGTTTTCTCTCACGAACCTGCGACTCGACCACGACGTTTTGTTTGACACGTTGCGCGTTCGCGCCGTGCATCAAGACAGGTCGCCCATCGACAGCGGCATATGCGTGGCCGCACCGGTCGCACGTCCAAGACGAATTGAGCGTGCCGCGACAGGAGGGACACGCCGCGACAGTGCGCAAGAGTTCATTAGATTTCATGAGAATTGACACCTTTAGTTGACACGATTGTGGCTTGGACGAGCTGTTCGAGTTGAAGCATTGAAGTCTGAAAATTTGAGTACCGTTTGGCCCATCGTGCGGCACGATCGCTCGCGAGTGGCTCTGCGAGCAACCGCTTGGTCGCATCCGCGAGGCTCCCGGCGTTGCCCGGAGCAAACCCCTCCGCACCTTCACCGTCTCGCAGCCATTCAACGATCCCGCCGTGCCGAGCGGCGACAACTGGGCAGCCACGTTGCATGGCCTCAAGCCCAGTCATTCCGAAGGGCTCCGGCCAGCGAGATGCGACAACGACGATCGAGGCTTGGTCGATTTCTCGCTCAACGCGCTCTGGTGCTACAGCTCCCAAAAATTCAACGCGGCCTTGCTCATACCGAGCGGCCAATCGTTCAAGCGATTCACGCTCTGGACCATCACCCACGATCCTCAGCCGCACGGTGGCAGGCAGCCATCGAAGCGCGTCAATCGCAAGGTCGACGCCCTTGCCACGAAGAAGTGACCCGATCACGAGCAAAGTGGGCCGAGCGGGCTGCACGCGCTGAACCGCGACAGTCGGTGCCGCAGGAAGCGATGGAATCGCCACCACGCGCTCAGCTCGCACGCCAGCATCGAGCAATCGCTCCCTGACGTACTCACTGCACGCCACAAGCATGTACCGCTCAGACAGCGCTATGGTGTCCGTCTTCAACGCAAACGGGTTGACGACTTTGAGCGCACGGCCCGAGCGGGCGTGATCGCGAACGATCACACAGCCATTCGCGACGCACCCCAAACCCGGCGATCGATGGCAGGGCGAGTGATTAAGCGGGAGGTAGCGATGCGAACGAACGCAGGTCAAATCGTGATCGTGAGAGAACACAATCGCCGGTGTTTTTCCGAGCCATCGCAGCTCTTCGCACCGGGCCGCACGCTGAACGAGTGCGACGTCAATCCCTTTGAGCGCGACTGCGTCCGTGGACACACGTACCGAAGCAAATGCTTCTTGATACCGCGCGGCATCTCGCCCAGATTGCGCGCCGTGAATCAACCGAACGGTGTGGCCGCGTTCGGTTAGCCCCCGCGCGCGGTCCCACACAAACTTCTCTAACCCACCGCCAAACCCGTTGCTTGGACTCACGATACCGATGTGCATTCGATGCTCCTGCGCGATGAGCGCTGCATCATCCAGGCCAACGGCGCGAGCGTGAGCAGGACACACGTTGCGGTCGCAATGAGTGAGCTCAACGCGGTGTGTGTCCAGGGAGCGAGAGCGGACCCAACCGCGAGCGCCACCGTAATCGTTGTCGCGATCGACAACAAACTCTCGCCGAATGCTCGCCACCGGAGTGGCTCCAACTTGTGTAGTGCTCGCCAGGTCCACACCGCAGTGAGCCCGTTGCCGACGATCGTCGCGGCGGCTACACCAGCGAGCCCCCAATGACGCGCGAGTCCGACGGTGAGTACCATGTTGGCGATGGCACCAATCAAGTGAGGCACGGCACTGGCCCACTGTGTCGGCGCTGCGATCACCAGCGTAGCGCTCGCCAACTCACAGTGCATCGCCACTACGGAGGCGACTGCAACGATGTGCATAGAGACCGCCCAAAGTGGATGATCGACTGCCGGACCCGCCCAAGCCCTCAGTGCCGCATGACCACAGGTCACCACCGCGATCAACATCACTGCGACCAGTCCAGTGAGTAGGGTCGTGCCGGTAAAAAGATCGCGTTCGCGGTTGTGCACAGAGCCTAAGCGGTGCTGCACGGCGGTGCTCAATTGTTTGACAATCCCGTAGAGTTGGTCGGAGACACGAAGGCTGATTTGATGCGCCGCGATTGCGGCAAGTGGCGCCACCCGAGCGAGCACAGCGACATCAAGTCGGACGGCGATTGCGCAGGCGCCGTTGACGATCATCGACGCGATCGCTTCTCGCGCAAGGCGTCGCCAGCGCCGCAGATCTGGCCTTCTTGCTGGAAAAACAGGCACCAAATGGTGCGCCCGTCGTGCGGCACCGATGGACAAAACGCCATCCACGACCGCCGACGTTGCCACTCCCAGCGCGGGGGCGGCGATGCCGAGTCTACACCGAAGAGCAATCACCGTGACCGCGACTTGAACAATTGCGCCCATTGACCTAGCGAGCGCGAGCACCGGCGTTTGCCCTCGCCCCACGAGCCACGCCCGATGAACGTTGCTGTAGGCGTTGGCTACCCCCGCGACCATTGTGGCAGTGACTGCGAGCAAGAAAATGGGCCGCGTTGCAATGTGCACGTCCAGGGTCGCTCCGAGTGCTTGCAAATAGACAACGTACGCGAGGACGATAAACAGAGGCGAGAACAGCAGCACTGTCCACAGAGCCAGCTCCATGGTCTCCACGGTGGCTCGCTGCATGCTCACTGCATTTGGAGATTGCACCGATTCGCGGAGCACCAGCGCGTTGAAGCCCATGTCCGCAAGCGCGACGATGGTCGATGATGTTCCGATCAATGCCCAGGCGCCCAGCGCGTTTACGCCTAAACTTCGTCCCAGCGCCGCGACAGAAATCACCCCAGCGATCACGGTCACGGCGTGTCGAAATACGGCCAAAATCATAGCGAGTCGATTTTTCATCACCACCGCTCCATGGCTGAACGAACCAGCGAAGCGACGTGAGACAGCTCGGTGACCGCTGGATCAATTGGCTGATCGCTACACACACAAGCGGTTGATGATTGCGCGTCTGGGCCGTACCCATGCATACCCAGCACGCGTCCGCCGACGTGACTGGGAGCAAACAGCGCTCCCTCACGCAGGAGCAGCCAGGCATCGCCCCAGAGCGTTGTACCGTTTTGCACTCGCCATTTTTCAAGCGATTGTTGGTCGATGTACGTGACGGGCCACCTTGCCTGTTCGACCGCGCTTCGCAGGCGTGACAACTTTTCAGGACTGCCCCACATGCGAATCATGGTGCTGTCGGCAAAGTGACGAACTCCGTGAGACGCCAGCAGTGGCCTCGGATCAACGATGCGCGAGACCGTGCTCATGCCGTGATCTCCCATCACGATCGTGCGAAGCGTTGATCCATCACGGGTGAGGAGTTTTTGTGCGCGCGCTATCTTCTGTGTGAGGTCGTCGAGAATTACCTTACTCGCCGATGAGTCAGCGCCGTGTGTATGCAGCGAGCCGTCCAGGGCCGCGGAGTACAAAAAGGTTAACCGCGGCGCGCGACGTTCGAGGGTAGCGAGGGCCGTCTTCCAACGCTGCTCCTCTGGCTCAGCCCAGGGCGACGCGTACACATCCACCGACCGTGCCCTCGCTTCACTGAGAAACGTCTGAACAGAGCCGATTCTGTCGGCCTCAAATAAGTCGTCCCGCTCTGGAATGTCCAGCCACCGAAACATCTCTGGATCGACTTTGTGCAGCGCCACGTAACCGGTGAGGTTTTCGCGAGCTGCCAGCCATTTTGCGGCAAGTCGTCGCACAACTCCGCGCTCATGCAGCACACGCGGCAGCCACTTCATCCACGCGAGCGCGTCCAGAGGAGAACGCCAAGCACTTGCGTCTCTCGCGCTAAACAAGCAAAGGCGACCGTGCTCTACAGTCGACGCGCCCGTGAGAATAGTCGCCAACGCGCCGGACGAAAACCCGGCTACTCCTCGCAAAGATCGATGCTGCGAAAGGAGCGATTGAAATTCGTCAGAGCTTTTCCACTGTGTGGGGCCCAGTGCGTCCACAAATACAAGTAGCAGTCGGTCCATCACCCCCCATGATGCACAAGCCGCTCCAACGCCTGCAGGGACGACGACTGCTCGCAAAATAGGGTCTCGTTGCACAGCTCGGCCAGCCGCTCGGTCGGTGCGTACGCGATCGCGACCGAGGCGCGAGCAAGCTGTTCGCGCGGATGTATCCACCGCAACGAGCCCGTCTGCACAGCGCATTTTAGCGAGTGAACCACTGAGCGAAGCCTCTGCACATCCGCGCTCTGTGAGTAAATCGGCTGAGAAAACCGCGCGTACGCAATGGGATCTGGCGCGACCCCAACGCGCCACTCTTCGAACTGAAGGTGCCACTTTGAAACCAGCGCTTGGGTCTCTGTGTACCATTCTGAAACAGTGCGGTGCTCCGTCGGTTTCCAGTCACCAGGGGCACTGCGATAGGCGATCGCGTCTTGGTACAGCGACGGCAGTTGGTGCAGCGTGGGGTGTTCTGAACAAATCGTCGCCAACGTCGAGCTGCGGTCCCCGAGAGTTGAGGCGTATCGATGCACGGACAACAACCTCGCATCGCCGCACGCCAACACCGCTTTGTGCATGTGCCGTGCGCATATGTCTGGGCTACTCCACGTGCCGCCGAGGCGACTCAGCGCGAGGCCGGAGGCGCGATTAGCCAACAATCGGGCGCATTCGTCCATCGAGATGTCGCGCGATGATCGTCCCCGGAGTGGATCAAGCACTGTTGACTCTCCGTGCAGGACGCGTGCGCCGCCCATGGAGACGTCGAGCCAAAACAGCGTCTGCGGTGCCGTGGCAAGGTCCGAACGTGAGATGGGCCACAGATCAACGTCCACGAGAACCTGCTCTTTGCACTCTGCAGCGATCTTGCGCAGCGTGTCGTGATAGCGACGAACGAATTTGTCTTTCATCACACACACGAGGTCAAAGTCATTGTGACCGACCCATCGGGAGCCGTGCCTTTGCACCGCGCCTTCACCCCGTGCGTAGCTTCCGACAAGCACGAGCGCCGCGAGCGAGTCGCCGAGGACCGCGAGGACTTTCTCAGTGATCACCCGCAAATCATCAGTCATTGCGCGCTCTGCTGCTGGATCTCCCGACGACGTCAATCGTCTGTTAAAGGACTCTCTGCTCACAACGAAAAACCCTTTCGTCGCCCCGTCCAGTAGCCAGACGCCTGTGCAAGCCGCGTCGCGACTCCGTACGGTGAAAGCTGACTAGCCTTCGCATCACGCCAGACGGCCCCAGCCAAGGGGCGCACACATTCGCGCCACAGTGAAGGCTTCGCCAGTGAAAATATTTTTGTATCCGCTGCCCCTTCGCCGCGGCGACGACGCCACTGTGCCGCTAAATCGTACTGATGAGAGTGCTCGAACACCGCGTTGCATGCATACACAATCGAGCCTTCGATCGCTCCTATTCTGCGAGTCCAGTCGACGTCTTCTGAGTATGAAAGCGACTCGTCAAACGGCAACCGCTGCCACCACGAACGACGAACCACCGAGGCTGCCATGGAAAAGAATTTTCCGTTGCGCGTGGTGCCGCTCGTGGCCAAGCCAAAGGCCCGCTCCGTGTCTAGCCTCATCCACGGGTCGGCATCTTGTCTGGGAATTTGCCGGCCAAATGTCGCTGCCACGTGAATATCTTGAAACGGTGCGCACAGGTTTGCGACCGCATCTCGATCTTGAGCGATCGCATCGGCATTGATAAAGGCGACAAGGTCGCTCGTCGTTTCGACCATCCCCCGGTTGAGCACCACGCCCGGCACGTACTTGCGAGGATCCCAGTCGATCACGCGATCAGCGTACTGCTCTGCACACTCGCGCGAGCCATCGGCGGAGGCGCAGTCGATCACCAAGAGTCGCAGTTGAACGCCTTGCTGCGCGCGAAGCATTTGCATCGCTCGTTCGGCATGGGGCATCTCGTTGCGACAACGCATCACCACATCAATCGACAACATTGCGTGATCCTTTCAGTACCGATCGGTAGACGTTCGCGAGTGTTTCACTCACGCGACTCCACAAAAACCGCTCTTGCACGAGCTGCCAACCATCGCTCGCGGCCTGTGCTCGAAGCGAAGGATTGAGACACATCTTCGCCCACAGTGCCCTCCAGTGGCTGGGGTCGTAGCCTGCGACACAGACCGTCGCGTCTTTCAGTTTACGACCGATGTCTCGCATCCCAACGCAGCCTGCGAAAATGACCGGTCTCTGCGCTGCCCAGCCCTCGACGACAACCAAGCCAAAGGCTTCGTGCGTCGAGGGGACAAGCACCCCTTCGCATAAGGCAAACAGATGCGGGATATCGCGCTTCGAGACGTTTCCCAAGAAGTGAATTCGCTTTAAAATTCCTAGGGAAATTGCGAGCTCAGTGAGCTGCTTTGTGTAGCCCAAATCTGTCTCGGCGCCAGCGAGCACCAAGTGCACATCCTTGTCCGCGAGGCGAGCGAGTGACTCAATCGCCAGTGCTTGATTCTTTTGCCGCGATAACCGACCCGGAACGAGCCAGAACCGCGTTTCAGCGAGCGTGGGCCACAGCTCTGCGCCCCTGGCCCGGCGGCCGCTCTGAAAGTGCTTCACATCGACCCCATGGTCCATCCGCACCGCTCGATCTCCAACGACCTGTTGCAACGCACGCTGCTCGTCATCGTTGAAGCAGATAACCGCAGCGGCATCGGTCAGTACTCGACGTGCTCCGAAAAATGCGCCGACCGGTGCACCCATATCGATGGCCCTCCCTTTGCGGGTCGCCGTGTCCCTCGCCATCAATGCGGGGTCGCTGAGCACAGGACCGTGCACTGACAGTACATAGGGTCTGCGGGTAAGTCGCATTGCCCAGCGAATTGCGCCGCCGATGCGTCCAGCGGTATGCAAGTGTGCGAGCGCGATTCGTCGATCTCCAAGCAGGCGGAGAGGCTCGTCAAAAGTGAAGATGTTTCCGCCGACCGATTGCAGTGCGGCGCGTCGGGCGACGGACGCGAGGTAAGGATTGTGCGACTGAAAGCGAGAGATCGCGACTCCTTCGGGGAGGTTCTGCTCGATATGATCGTGGGCTGAGGCCGGAGCGTGCACCTCGCTCGCAAAGCCGTGGGGCTGCAGCGCCGCAGTAATGTTGCTGACGTATGTTTCGGTGCCACCCCATTCGACGGGATTCCACTTACGAACGACTTGTGCGACGAGGGCTGTGTACAACATGGGCAGACGCCTTGCGTGTCGCATGCCAAGGTCATTTTGCAGACTTTTTCTCACACCGATGCGCGCTCGTCCCGAAACGAAACACTGACATTGTTTCAGTTTGAAACGCCCCCTCCACCGGGTGATTACACCGAGCGGAGAATATTGACCGCGGCTTCGATCTCCGCTTTCAACGCATGGACGGTCTCAGCAGTTAACTCCCAATCGTCCCGCCCATCAACGACTTCTAGCCACCGCGCCAAGCGTTCAACCTTCTTCGCACCCACGTTGCTACTCGCGCCTCTGAGCGCATGTGCGTGCAACCGAAGGAGGTCTGAGTCCCGACGAGCGACCGCCGCCAACGCGCCATCCGCGTGCGTCTGTGCGTCTTGGTAATAGAGACTCACTACTTGTTCGAGCAGATCCGGTTCATTTGGCTGTTGGTACTCGCGCAGCTTGGCGAGCACCGCTGGGTCAACACTGGATCGCGCAAATCCTACGGCGTTGTTCGCGTTGAGGCGATTGAGCGAGCCAGACGACGCACCCGCAACGGTGGGCGTCGTCGGAATCCAGCTCGCAAGCGTCTCGCGAATTTGTAGCGGGTTAAATGGTTTCGCCAGATAGTCGTCCATTCCTTCATTGAGACAGCGCTCACGGTCGCCTTCAAGCGCGTGCGCAGTCACTGCGATGATGGGTGTTTGCGCCACGTCGGAGTCCAACTCTCGAATCGCCTTGGTTGTCGCAAATCCGTCCATCCCAGGCATGCTGCAGTCCATCAAGATAACACTGTACAGATGTGCTTGGACTGCCGTGATTGCAGAGCCGCCGTCGCAAACGGTTTCTGTGTGATACCCCATGGACCGCACCATTAACGACAGCAGTTCGCGATTTACAGCATCGTCTTCGACAATCAAGATCGGCGCTCGAACGTTGGCGGTTTGCTGCCTACCGCTGCTCAACGGGCCAGTCGGCTGAGCACTCGGTGGTAAGGTGAGTGGCGAATGGGTCCCTGACCGCCGGCCGCGAACCGTGTGGTCCGTCTCAAACCAGCCGTCAAACCAAAACGCACTTCCGCGACCGGGAACGCTCTTCGCCGCTGCGGTCCCTCCCATCAGCTCAGCGATCTGCTTGCAAATACTCAGACCGAGGCCCGTCCCCACGTAGCCTGATCGTCGATCCCGCTGGACCTGTACAAACGGACGAAACAGTCCCTCGAGCGCCGCAGGTGCAATCCCAATCCCACTGTCGATCACCGAAAACATGACTCGACAGCGGTGCTCCTCTAGCGCTTTGAGGTCGACCCGCACCAGCACCCCACCGCGCTCGGTAAACTTCAGCGCGTTGGCGACCAAATTGGTAAGCACCTGATTGAGCCGCACTGGATCGCCCCTCAACGTGAGTGGAAGTTCTTTCGATGCGATCCACTCTACGACGAGTCCTCGACGCTCGCCCTCCTCACGCAATGACCCAACGACGTCTTCCGTGACCAAACGAAGGTCCACTGGCTCGGGAACTAAATCGAACTTCCCCGCCTGCAATTTTGAGAGATCAAGCACGGAGTTAATGAGCGCCAACAGAGAAATCCCCGCTCGTTGTTGCGCCAACGCGTGCTGTCGTTGCGCGGGCGGAAGGTCGTTCATCAGCATCAGCTGATTGGCCGCCAATATCGTTGTCAACGGCGTGCGCAGCTCGTGACTCATCATTGCCAAAAAGCGTTCACGTGTTTGTGTGGATTCGAGCACGCGTTGCGTCGCTTCACGAGCGTCATCTCGCAGGCGTTCGGCTTGCTGAATTTGAGCGGTAAGCTGCCGCGCTACCTCAGAGGACTCTCTCAGTTGAGTGCGGGATTGCTCCTGCCAAATCGCGTAGTCCATCGCTGCATCGTGCGGCGCAAAGTCACTCACGGTGAGTCCACAGCGCAGCAGCTCGTCGATGTCTTCGACCCATGGTGACCCGAGAAAAGTAAGACGCTCGTGCATCGCTACAACTTGGCCGCGGAGGCGCAACGAGTAGCGTAACTGCAACACCACGACCGTGGATGAGCGCTTGGTGAGAAGCGTAAAGTCCGTCACTCCCACAGGACGCAGAATGGTCACCCACCGCGTAACAAGTGCGCCAATCACGTTGGACCCGAAGAGCTTACGCAGCGATCGGCCCATCCCGACAATGACTCCGCCGTGATCCACAGAAAGGTAGAACGGAAAAGCCTCCTCCAGCGCCCCAAACTCTGTGCGCTCGTCCGCACTCATGAGATCCCGAACTCGACCAAAAAGATGTCGTGGTCGGCACCGCGGTCTTTGACTGCCTCGTGCTCAACGAGCACCGCTGTCTGAAAACGTTCGCCAATACCGTCGAGCAAACCTCGAAGAAAGGGGGCTAAACCTCGCCGCTCAGAGCGATAATGCAGGCGAATTTGCTTGGCGCTCAATTTTTCCACTTCGAACGACGGTTGTTTCAAATTGTCAAAAAGGGTCGCGATTCGGTCATGCATCCGTCCAAGGTTGCCGAAAAACTCGTCAATCGTTGATCCCATTAGCCCTAACATCGCCCCATACTGCTCAGGCGCGGTGACCAGTACCCAGTGTCGACCAAACTCAAACAGCAGCGCCTCCGCACTCACGGCCAGCTCGACGCTCGCTGCGTCCACAAGCTTGTACGTGATCGCATCGTCATAGGCGATCATGCTGCCAAACACACTGTGTTCTATGCCGGCTCTCTCGACGATCCGCGACCAGCTTGCCTCACTGGTTTTGGTCACCACAAGAGTACGCATCGCGTTGTTGATCATGCCGTACATGTTTTGGATGGTATCTCTTATGGGTTCTCTGGAGGCATCCCGAGCTCGTTAAGACGTCGATACAGAGTTGTGCGAGCGATGCCAAGAAGCTTTGCTGCGCGACTCACGCTACCGGCTGAAACCATCATGGCTTTCTCGATTGCACGCCGCTCAATTACCTGCAAATTAAGCATGTCGTCAGTGCTCACGACGTCCGTTGTGTTCGTCCCCGCCATAGGCGGTTCAGCCGGCGGGCGCTCGGGTAGTTCTGGCAGTATTGGGAGCACGTTTTTTCGAAGGACGGGAGGGAGGTGCGCTACGTCAATCACGTCACCGTCACATGCCAACATGGCTCGATGTACCGCATTTTGCAACTCGCGTACGTTGCCTGGCCAAGGATACCGCGCGAGGGCTTCAAGCGCGTCAGGCGTTAATCGAGAAATCTCGCGGCCCACGTCTGCGCGAAGCCTTTGTAAAAAGTGTCCCACGAGACCCGGAATGTCCTCGCGTCGTTGCCGTAGCGGCGCAATCTCGACGGGGTACACAACTAAGCGATAGTACAAATCGTTGCGAAAACGGCCACCATCCACCTCCGCCTCAAGATCGCGATGCGTCGCGCACACGATCCGCGCATTGACGGCAATATCGGTGGTGCCACCAACGCGACGAATGGTTTTTTCTTGAAGCGTTCGCAGAAGTGCGGCCTGTGTAGCTGCGGACATCTCGCCCAGTTCGTCGAGAAAGAGGGTTCCGTTTTGAGCTTGCTCAAAGCGCCCTTTGTGCACCGCGTTGGCGCCCGTGAACGCGCCTCGCTCGTGCCCAAACAACTCCGATTCTTGGAGCGACTGCGGAATCGCCGCGCAATTGATCGCGACAAAAGGACCGCGCCTCCGTCTACCGCTCTCGTGAACCGCGCGAGCGACGACTTCTTTGCCGACGCCGCTCTCGCCCAAGAGACATACAGTGACATCACTGTCTAAGATGCGCCGTATTTTGTCGGTCAACTCTCGCATCGGCGGCGATCGCCCGATCACCCCGTCCAAAAAACTCGTCCGACTGTCGCTCTGAATACGCGCGATTCGTACTTCTTCGATGGCTCTCAATCGCGCAAACGCTTGCGCCACGCTGGCTCTCACCCGCTCGGCGTCCAACGGTTTTGCGAGATAGTCAAAAGCACCAAGTCGCATCGCGGTAACAACCGAATCAACCTCACGTTGTGCGCTGACGACAATCACTCCGAGCTCGGGATCTTTGTCCTTTAGATGAGCCAGCAGATCGAGCCCATTCATCGTGCCAAGGTTGAGGTCGAGCAGAACGACAGTCGCTCCATCCGCCGCGCGTTGAAGTGCCGACTCCCCATCACTAAACTCCACCACTTCGTGCCCGTCAGCGAGCAACCACGCCCGGGCCATTCGCCGAAGCGACGGGTCGTCGTCGATAATGGCCACCTTCGCCCCAGTTTGGGGTTGCGCTTGAGCAGGCTGCTTCACCAAAAACGACGCTAACAGTTTGGGACAAAATTTCAAATAGAACACTGAGATTGTCAGCCATCACTGTCCCCATACCGCGACAGCGCGGTGTCGCATCCGTTCGTCGATTGCTGCGCAATTCATTCGCGAGAAAAGCTTCGCGTCGACGACTCACCATCGTTGCTCGCCGACCGGCGGCTCTCCGCAGCAATACGGTCTGGTCCACCTTGCGCGGATGGCTCGCACCCTGTGGCTACATATGCCATTTAGCGCGGTCACTTCAGCTGACAAAAACCAGTCTTTTGGAGTGGTCTGCGTACACCTGGACTTCGGGATTTATTGGTCTCTTTAATCCGATTGCTTATGTTATCATTCGCGCGAGTTATCAGTATTCATGGCGGTGCTCGCAACAACTCAAGGGCTCATCAGCCTGCCATCAAGGGCGCTTGTCGGCCGCTCTTCTTCCTGCGTTGTGGCATTTGAAGACCGCACCGTCTCCGGTGAGCACGCAGTGTTTGTTTATGCTCGCGGACTCTGGTCCGTCCGTGATCTCGGCTCTCGCAACGGAACGCGAGTAGATGGGGTCGTGGTGCGCTCGGGTGAGAGTGTCGGGGTTAAAAAGGGCTCGGCGATTGACGTCGGAAGCGTCACGGTCACCCTGCTCAGCGATGGTCCTCCCGGTCCCGCAGTGGTGAGCGAAAACGGCGCAGTGATCGACAGCTCCGGGGGCGTGCTACCACTTTCGCAGAGTGACTCTCCGTCCTCGTTTCTCGTCGAGAACAGTCCTACTTGGTGCATTGAGAGCGCTGACGGGGTCCGCAGTGTCGCGGATGGCGATTTGGTCCTCGTCGATGGCAAGCCATGGACGCTCTTTCTGCCCACACTTGAAGCTGCAGATGTGCGCTCTACGGTGAAGCCGATGGACAGCCCGCTGCTTGTCACTCGGATCACGCTCGAGTTTTTTACCAGCGCCGGAGAAGACCTCGTCGAGCTCGTGATTAAAAACACCGAGCATCGTGTGCCCGCTCGTGTGTCAAACTATTTGCTTCTGCTGTTAGCGCGTGCGCGACTGGCCGACAATACCACAGCTCAAGAAGACCGCGGCTGGGTGTCTTCTAACGAGCTGGCCAAACAGCTGTCGTTTGATCTTGAGCGCTTAAACCTAGAGGTGTACCGCGCGAGATTTTCGCTGGCATCGCTCGGGGTCGCAGATGCTTCAAGGATCATTGAGCGCCGCGCTGTGACCCGTCAGCTTCGAATCGGCACTGAGCGGATCGTTTTGCCTCCACATGAGAGCTAACTTTCGGGAGGTACTCACTCGTACGGGCTCGCCAACACGTTTGAGTTGAGAGTACACTCATCACTGCGATGACGTTTAAACGTGATGATTCAGTGAATGCTCGTTCGAAGAGCAAACTTTCTAAAACCTCTGCAGGCAAGACCAAAGCGAAGTCTGCTACGAGCAGCAAGAGCAAGGGCGGCCTCAAAAGCTCTACCGTTGCAAAGGTTGCAAAGGTTGCAAAGCTCGCCAAGCCGAAGTCAGCGCCCACAAAGGCAGCACACGACCCGATCAATCCGGCCAATTTGCTGTCGTTTATGACACAAAACTGGAAGCCGCGAGACGCTCGGGTCACGGCGATCGCGCACGCGGAGGCCTTTCGTGGACGACGGCAAATCCTGTCAAAAGCCTTCGTGGGCGAGTGGCTGGTGATCCCTACGGGGCACGAGAAAGTGCGCGCCAACGACACGTACTATCGCTTTCGCCCCAACACTGAGTGCTTCTATCTCACTGGAAATCACGAGCCCGATGTCGTTTTGGTGCTTGAGCCCAAGGCTGCTGGTGGGCACAAGCATGTGCTCTATGTAGAGCCCAACCCCGGTAAGAGCGACACGACGTTTTTCACCGATCGCAACAAGGGTGAGCTTTGGGTGGGTCCCCGGTTAGGCGTCAACGAGTCAAAGACTCGCTTCGCAGTGGACGAAGCGCGCTCGCTCAAAGATCTCGACGCGGACCTCCGCAAGCTCAAGGGCAAGCGCGTCGCAGTGCTTCGCGGTGTCAGCGAGCGTGTGGATGGTGTGGTGAAAGAGCGAAAGAGCTCCGATGAAGACCTCGCGCGATTTGTGAGTGAGCAGCGGCTGATCAAAGAAGCTGTCGAGGTTCAAGAGCTGCGCACGAGCGTGGTGGCGACCAAAAAGGGATTTGAAGACGTCATTGCAGGCTTGCGTACAGCGAAGTCCGAGCGCGAAGTAGAAGGGGTGTTTAACTACCGCGCGCGCGTTGAGGGCAACGATGTGGGCTATGGCACCATCGCCGCTTCAGGCTGCAACGCGTGCACATTGCACTGGACCCACAACAACGGAGCGGTCAAAAAGGGTGAACTTTTGCTGCTCGACGCAGGAGTCGAAGGGCACTCGCTTTACACCGCGGATGTTACCCGAACACTGCCCATCAGTGGCAAGTTTACCGCCGTTCAGCGAGAGGTGTATGAGCTGGTGTATCACTCACAACGTGCGGCCCTCGCTGAGGTGAAGCCCGGCAACGAGTTCTTGGCGCCCTATCGTGCGGCGATGCAGATCTTGACCGCGGGGTTGGTTAAGATGGGTGTGCTGAAGTGCTCTGAAGAAGAAGCCCTCGATGAGAAAAACCAGTACCACAAGCGCTATACACTCCACGGAGTGAGCCACATGCTTGGGCTCGATGTGCATGACTGTGCAAAGGCCCGCAGCGAGAATTATAAGTACACACACTTCAAAGAGGGCATGGTCTTGACGGTCGAGCCGGGGCTGTACTTTCAGCCTGATGACCTCACAGTGCCTGCAAAATACCGGGGTATCGGCGTGCGCATCGAGGACGATGTCGTGGTGACAAAGACCGGGCATCGCAATCTGTCGTTGGATATTCCGACCGAGCTTGCGGCCGTAGAGAAGTGGATGGCCGAAGTGTGGTCTCGCGAGCCCGCGGCTTCGGTGTGATCCCAACGCGCTCATTGATGATCCAATGACCCAGAGCCCTCTGACTGCGAAGCAACAAGAACGCGCGGCTGCGGTGCGGGCCAACGACCTGGTCCATCGTGGACCGAAGACTGCAGTGGCGGGGGATGTTGCCCACATGCTCGTGCGTCGTGGGTTTTCGCCCAGAAGCGCGGCGCTTGATCTGCCGTTTGCTCGCGAGGATGAAGACCGACTCGCGGTGCCTTTTTGCGAGCTGCTTGAGCACTATGGGTTTCGATTGTTTTTTCGAGGGGCGATCGCGAAGCCCGAGGGGTTTTTGCCACCAGAGACCACCCGGTACCTGGACGCACAACGGGCGTGCGAATTTGCAGAGAAAATTGTCGAACTTGGGATGGCAGAGCGGCTCAGTGATGGCCGCTATCGGCTGCTCAAATGTCCAGACTCTTTCGGCTCAACCCTTGAGTGGTTTGTCGGTCGGACCCTGCGGAGCAAGTATCACTTTGATGTTGTAGAGGACGTCAAGTTTGGTGCCGCTGGTGTGGGAGGCGACTTGGATCTGGTGGCCGCGGGTGAGGGCAAGCTGATCTACATCGAGCTGAAAAGCTCTCCGCCCAAGCACTTGAGTGTGGCAGAGGTGGGGGCTTTTCTCGATCGGGTCCAAGCGTTGCGGCCCGAGCTTGCTATCTTCGTGATGGACACCGCCCTGCGGCTCAGTGACAAGGTGTTGCCGATGTTTGAGAGTGCAGCGGATGAGCGCCAAGTGCACCTGCGGATCAAGACCATCGATCATGACGTATTTGCGCTGTCCCCGACGGTGTACATCCACAACGCGCGGCCGGAGTTGTTGCTCAATTTTGGCATCGCCTTAGCGCAGGGTCTACGCGAGTTAAGCCCGCAGCCATTTGCACTTCACCGCTAAATGATCTGTGAATCAAGAGATTGCGGCGTAGTCTGGGTTAGTCGCGGACGAGCTCATGCATGCCTTGGCCGCGAAGGTCTGCGACGATCAGGCGGGTGAGGCAGTCGTTGAAGCGCTCGACAGCAACGCGGTCTGTGTCAGCTTCCATGTGAGGGCCGCCAACGCCGGATTCGTCGGTGAGGTAAACGTATGGGCTGCTGGTGGCCGCGCCCATTGAGCGAAACAGATACTCCACTGAGCGGTCTGCGCCGGAAGCTGCGATCGGGAGCAAGCGAATGCCCTGTGCACTCGCGTGCTGAATTGCGCTGTGATAGGTGAAGTTTTCGTCTTGGTAGTGCTGCGGTGGCGCGTCTGCGACGAGGACTAACACGCGGATGGCGTTTTGTGCGGTCCACTGAAGGTTGTTGAGCGAGGCAGAGAGACCTGCGTTCATGTCTTCGGGGTAGTCACCACCCCCGCTTGCCGCGATGGTTCCCATCATGGAGACAAAGCCGCCAATGTTGGTGGTGAAGGGAATCTGCTGCACAACCACGGGGTCCGTGCGATCGCGATAAAAAGTCGCGCCCACTCGAACGGCGATCCCAGGGATGTTTTGCTGCACCCGCTGAACGATGTGCGAAAGCTCGGCATGAATGTAGTGCAGCTCGTCTCCCATCGATCCGGTGACGTCAATCATGAAGCCAAGATCGAGCGTGCGGGGCGCAGAGTTTTGGCTTGAACCAGGAAGTCTCACGGTGACATCTTGGCCGTCACCAGCGAAGGGTACCGTCACGTTTGCTTGTGTTTCTCCAGCACTTGAGCGAACACTCAGGGTCATCGCTCCGCCCACTTGGTTGCCATAGAGGCCGGGGTAAAAATCCCAAATTCCGTCGCTGTGTGATCGGCCGGCGATCTGTGCGCCTGACCCGTTGAGCGTGATCTGCGCGTCGTGAACGCCCTGGCCTTGGCCATCGACAACACGAAAGCGCACACGGCGGGTCATGTCCAGGCCGAGCATTGAGCGCTCACCTGAGTGACGGCCGAGGTATTCCATGAAAGCGCCGCGACGGTCGTGGTCACCGACGGTGGCTGCGGTGAGCATTCCCGCCGTAGTTTGCTGCTCAACAACAACTGGAACCGGCTGCATCGGAACCGTCACCGCCACCGTGGTCGTTGTGGTTGTGGTCACAACGGATTCATCGCGCGGAGCGACCATCCCAGCAACGCTTGCTCCCGCGACCGATGACGGTGGACGCGCAGCCCCGGCTCCGTTCATTGCCACAGCCGAACCAGCGGGGCTTGTGGGGGCCGTGCGTCGGCTTGATTCACTTCGAGTGACAGGCGCGCTTGATGGCTCTTCGCTCGCTCGTGACGGCGCTCGCTCACCGTCGCTGCTCGCAACGCGGTACGAATCGCTCGCCCCTGGAGACGCCTGCGGCATCGGTTGACCCGCGTATCCACCGTACGAGCCCCCTGACGTCGAGGTCGCAGAGGATGTGCTCGAAGCGGTCGCGTAGCCCCCTCCCGAGGGATACCCGCTCGAACTCGCAGAGCCTCCAGCACAAGCTGCGGCAGTCAGGGAAAGAACAAAGAGTGATGATTGAGAGAGTGAGCGGTACATCATGAGCGATTTCTCCGGCGTTGTGCCTTATAAACGCCGCTCAAAGCGCAAGCTTACAGTCTCAAGCACAATTCATTTTTTTCGCACATCACCCGCGTAAGATCCAAAGGACTACCGCTCATGGAGCATGCCTCACTCAACGCATCGGCAGTTTCGATCGCCGAGAAGATTCGCAACCGAGAGTGGTCCTCACGCGAGGTGGTCGACGCTCATATCGCTAAAATAGTGGCGGTTAACCCAGTGCTCAACGCAGTGGTTGCCGAGCGTTTTGACCTCGCGCGAGGCGAAGCGGACCTTGTGGATGCGCGACTGGAGAGTACAAACGCCAGCGATCTTCCTCCGTTTTATGGTGTTCCGTGCACGATCAAAGAGGCCATTGCACTTGAGGGCATGCCGCACACCTCGGGCCTGCTTGCGCGCCGAGGCAGGGTCAGCCATTCGGACTCATCGGTGGTTGCGCGATTGCGCGCGGCGGGAGCTATTCCGCTCGGGGTCACCAACGTGAGCGAGCTGTGTATGTGGATGGAGAGCAACAACTTCGTTTACGGACGCACGGCCAATGCGCACAAGCTCGACCGCACCTGCGGTGGCTCATCTGGTGGCGAGGGCGCCATTGTGGGCGTGGGCGCTTCCCCCTTTGGGCTGGGCAGCGATATCGGTGGAAGCATCCGGATGCCGGCGTTTTTTAACGGCGTTTTTGGTCACAAACCGAGCGGCGCGATGGTGCCATTGACGGGACAATTTCCAGCACCAACGGGGCGTGCACGCAGGATGCATGCGACGGGACCTCTGTGTCGACGAGCAGAAGATTTGTACCCACTGATGAAGGTGATCGCCGGGCCCGATGGGCAAGATCCTGACTGTGTTGATGTGCCCCTGCACGACCCCAGATCAGTGAAGATCGACGCGCTGAGAGTGATTGTCGTGGACGAGCCATGCCCCATGTTTGCCAGTGATTCGCTTCGAGGTGCGGTGACAAAGACCGCTGACGCCCTCGCGAATATGGGCGCGCGTGTTGAGCGTCGCCCCATGCCTCGACTCCGCCACTCTCTCGAGATCTGGGCCGCCTGTCTGGGAACCTCCGGCGGCCCCTCCTTCGCCTCTATGCTCGGTGAGGGCGTCCCCGTCCGCGGTGGGATCGAGTTTTTGAAAGGTCTCTTGGGTCGCTCAAACTACACCGTGCCTGCGTCGGGCTTGGCGTTTATCGAAAAATTGCCACATCTACTCCCGGACACCAGCAGCAAATCGCTTGCAGAAACACTCGCCCTTCGCGAAGAACTCGATGCGCTTTTAGGCGACGATGGTGTGCTGCTGTTTCCTCCTCACGCCACAGTCGCGCCCAAACACGGCCGAGCACTGTTGGTCCCGATTCGCTTTGGGTTCACCGCGATCTTTAACGCTGTTGAGCTCCCGGTGACCGCGGTGCCGTGCGGGTTTGATGAGCAGGGAGTTCCCCTCGGAGTGCAGGTTGTGGGAGCCTATGGGCGCGATCACCTGACAATCGCCGCAGCGATGGCCCTTGAGTCGGCGTGTGGCGGATGGGTCACTCCGGGCTGGTGTTCTGGCTGAAGCATGGGTAATATTTGCCCATGGTTCACAAACTTCTCCTCGGTCATCAGAGCTTCAAGAGTGAGTACTTCAAAGAAGAAGCTGAGCTGTTTTCTTCGTTAGCCGCTGGGGTTCACGAGCCCTATGCGCTTGTGATTTCGTGTTGTGACGCTCGGGTGGTGCCCGATGCGATTCTCAACGCCGATCCCGGTGATCTGTTTGTTCTACGCAACATCGCGGCATTGGTTCCGCCGTATTTAAAGCGTCCGGGACACTCGGTTGGTGCTGCGATTGACTACGCTATTTATGGGCTAAAAGTGAAGCACATCATCGTGTGCGGTCACACCTCGTGCGGTGGTCTCAGAGCCCTCGCAGACGGTCCGATGAAGTTAGCCGCTCACATGCCTTCGCTCTCAGAGTGGCTCGCCGATGCTGACGTGGTTTATCGACGCATCAAAGAGGTCCTCGCTACGGCTCCGAGTGAAGACGTGTTGCACCAGCTTGCGTACGAGAGCGTCCCGATCCAGCTAGAGCACTTGCTCACGTATCCCGCTGTTCAGTGGGCGCTCGACCGCGGAAAGCTGCAGCTCCACGGCTGGGTCTACAATCTCGCATCGGGAGAGCTAGATTTGTACAAGCCCGAGACCAACGAGTTTGAGCCGCTCAATTCGTTCGGAAAAGTCAACGAAGACGAGGACGACGAGTAGGTCTCACTCCCGCTGAGTACCCCGCACGAACGCGCAGTTATTCTTGACGCATCAACGTCGCGAGTCGAACACAGAGCGTCTCTTCGTACCGCTCAACGTACGCACATGCCCACTCGACGCGATCATGACTCGCGAGCACTGGGGCAAATTTTTCAACCGCGACTCCGCGTGTGCTCACACGAATTTCTCTGCCTTCTATCAGCCCAATCGCGCTGAGCGTCTGCATATACACCCCCGGCACAGGGCCGCGTTCTTCTCGCCACGCGACGGCAAATCCGTCACCCAGCGGTGCGATGGCTGGCGCTGCACAGCGAAGCGCGTGTGGGTCAAGCGACGTCCAAACTTCAGCCACTCGTCGACGCTCAGGCTGGACAAACGATGAATCAAGCCACTGTCGCTTGGTGATCGTAGTGACTTCGAGTGATACCCGACCAGTGTCTTCACGAAGCCATGCGAGCGCCCAGCCGTCGAAAATTTCGATGGCGACAGGATGCAGAATTCGCATTCGTGATGCATCGAGCGCGAGCGTAATCGTGCGTGAAGTGTCTGGATGAAAGAGCAATTGATGCTGCAAAATAGCGTGTGAAATCACACGATGCTCTTCCGGCCTCAAGGGCGAGAGCTCATTGGCGTTTTGCAGTATGTGAGTCGCTGAGACATCCCACTCCGAGCGGCCCTTCTCTTTTAGCCAACGCAGCGACAACGCACTACTCTCATCGCACTCAAGATCGCAGCGCTGCGATGACTCACCCGTTCGAAGAATCAACGACATCACTTACTCAGTGACGATAGACATCTGACCCATACGTGAGCTGATGATCCAAGACTTCACGGTGTGACAAGTTGTAGGGTCGCCACGGTAGTGAAAGAGGCTGAATCCATCCGTTGTCTTGCACTCCATGAGGTATTCGCCGCGTTCGGTTGGATGTGGAATCGCGCTAATGAATTCTCGACAGGGGCTACACCGAACAGGAAGGTCCATATGGTCGGGGGGATAATATATTCCTCCAGATTGTGAATAGTTGGTCATCGCGATATTGGGTGTGCCGTCAGTACTTGCTGCGGAGCCAATGCTCGTAAAGTTGATGGGCATCGCCTGAGTCACGAGCATTGTGCCCATGCTTCCCCAACCACCACCTGCCACCACGACTCGGTCCATCCGCGTGCCGATCGCTCGGGTACGATCGTTGGCGTCCGACGTAAGACTGGTGACAAACGCGCCCATGCGAAGGGCGGTAGGGACCAACGTGTTTCCGTTGATTCGTGTAGTCTCGATGACCGTGCCGGTGCCGTCGAGGAGTGTGAGTGCTGCAAGAGTACCTTGTGATGCCATCCCGTCGCGAAAGGTGAGTCCAAAACGTGTCTCTTGCTGCGCGGGCGTGCCCACTTCGGCGGAAAGACGCATGGGAAACAGCTGCGCAATGCTGTCATTTTGTGAGAGAAATCGCTGAAATTTTCCAGAGATATTACGACTGCCCATGGTGAGCGTAGTCACGCCATCGAGCAGCCCAACGACCACTACGTTGCCCACTCCCGCGACCGCGTCCAGAGGGTGCACCACAGTGTCCGTGTTTGGTCCCCACACCGGGAGTTGCGGACACGCTTGCCACGGAACCGATGATCCCACCGCTTGGATGGGAGCAAATCGCCAAATCTCCCTAAGTCCGCGCGCTCCGGCAACAGGGACTAACAAATGCGGAATGGGACACCGATAATCGCCCGGGATCGATCCCTCCAGTCCCACCGGAACCGGCGTCACCATGCTGTCGATCGGAAACCCTCCGTCACCCGTTAGGCGCCCCACGTGCTCCCAATCAAAGCATGCAGTCAACGTCGCGCAAAACGTCGCGCAAAACGTGATCGAAAGTGAGGCCTTCCGTACCATAGCAATCGTGTCCACTAAAAGGATCCTGTTAGCGAAATCACTGCGGATTGAGAGGTAAAATGGACTGTCGGCACGTTGAGCCGTCCGACCCGCAACAGGTTGCGATCGCGTTGCATTCGGTTCTCTTCGTTGACCGCAGCGCCGTACGCGAGCACGAGTCCACCAATCAGCGTGAGGGGCCCGCCCACAGCGATGCCTGCGACCCCAATGTAGTTCAGCGTCCGCCCGGTGTTCACTTGCTCCATCAACGCCGGATCGGTCCCGCAGCTTACGTCTTCTCGTGCGCAAACTTCAGACAGCTCGCCATACCGAACGGCGGCCCTCGCTTCAACGACGATCCCTGAGATCAATGTCGCGCCGCCAAGTCCGAGCATGACCCATCCCGCAGGAACCATCGCAGACCTTGGGTAGTCCATGACTGCCGGAGGCGTTGTTGGCCTGGTCACCTGACTACTTTGAACCCCAGTATTTTCATTAGGATTCGTCGTTGTCCCGGCGCCGCTCGGGTTCGCGCTGACCATAGTGACCGCGCCGTTGTCGACAAATCCAACGTGGCCTTCTTGAATCTGCACCGCGCCGTTTAACGAGCTCTGCACAAACGGAATCTGCACGCGAGTCTCTTGTCCAAGCGACAATCGCACCTCAACTCGGATTCTCTGCATCGTGCTCGCGCTCGCTTCAATCACAACTGGCCCTGGGTTGTGTGCAATTCGCTCGTTCCACTGTGTAGACTGCGTGCGCGCGCCGTTCATCGTGACGGTTGCGTCGGCAGGTGCATTGCTTACCGCGAACAACACAAATGCCACGTTGCCCTGCAAAGCCGCCGCTTCGCTTCGCGCGGTATCACGCGTCTGAACATAACGATTTTCGCTTGGTGCAAGATGATCGGCCTCGCGAGCTGCCTGCGCGTAGCTGTTGTACGCCTCCACAAATTGCGAGAGCCTTCGGTGACAACGCGCGATGTACAACAGGGCATTGGGTGACGATTGAAGAGCTAAAACCGCGCGAAAATCACGCATTGCGTCTTCAGTCGATCCTGCATCGTACGCCGCACGCCCGCGCTGAAAGCGCATCGTGGCCTCTTGGGGCGACGGTGGGCTATCGGTAAGTTGCGCGTTTGCGGGGGCTGTCGAGAGGTTGATCAACGCGACCGCACCAAGCGCGACAAAAATATAATTTCTCACGGATTTTCAAAAGTCCGTTCGTGGTTTGTTGGGCCAGTTGTGCGAAGGGGATCAGTGTTCGGTGGACGAGGGGCGCTGATCTGGGAGCTCGCTCCGGTCCTCGCGCCGGCGTCGTGAGTGCGTGGAGCCAGCGTCCCAAACGGTCTTGCCACTCGTTGAACATACTGAGCTGCGGCCCCGGTGACACCCGCGTCCAATACACCTTGAACGGGTGGGGTGTTCGTGACGGGCATTGCCAAGTTGCTGTTGGTGTGGCTGTTGGGGTTAATCAGTTGATTGAGTTGTTGGGGCGCGAACGGGATCGGTGGTTGCACAATCAACTCTGGATTTGCGGCGCGTTCACTGTCGCGGCGATGTTTTGCGACCACCGCCGCGAGGGCTATTGAGGCGCCGATCCCGACGATTAAAAAGGCGACACCCATCGGGTGCACACGGCGCTGTTTGCTCGGGGTGACGCCGCCGTAGCCCATCGTGTGTACGTTATTCACGCCATACGGGACTTGTGTTTGATACCCCGCCATCATCGGCTGCTGCACGTGCATCTGGTGTGGTTGCAGTGGTTGCTGCGGCACCGGCGCTGCATAGGATTGAGGAGGGTGACTCATTGGTGGGTACATCACACCGCCGCCCCCGTTTCCGCTCCATGTCAGCGCGCTTGGGTCAATGCCGTGTGCTGCAGACGGAAGGGCTGTATGCGCAGGCAGCTCTGCTGTTCGCACCTCGCTGATACTCGGGTACGCGCTCTGGACGGGATAGTTTGAGTTGTGCGCGCCTTGAGGATGTCCTTGCACAGGATGCACTGTTGCGATGGTTGCGTCGTGCCCAGAGATATAACCTTCGGGTTGTCCCTGCGCGATCCCTCGTGATGCCGCCAGCGCGGCTTTGAGCGGCTCAACCGCAGGCGGAACGACCGACGCCCACCCCCCATCACTCGGCGTGGTTCGCGCAAACCCCAGCGCCGCAGCGAGCGCCGCTGAAAACTCTTTACCCGTCGCAAATCGCTGCGCCCGATCGCGACAAAGCGCGCGACTCACCCACGCATCAATCGCTGGCGCGAATGTGGGATCCCTGCTCGTTAACGGCGGAATCGGCCCCGTGAGCACCGCGAAGAGCACCTGTGCGAGGGAGCCAACATCAAACGGAAGCCCGCCCGAGAGCATCTCGTACGTCATGATCCCGAGCGACCACAGATCACTTCGACCATCGAGCTCGGCCTCTCCACGGGCTTGCTCGGGCGACATGTAC
>JANNCG010000905.1:0-2936 GCA_031386385.1 Myxococcales bacterium | reverse complement strand
GTGACGGGCGCGGAGGCACCAGCGGCTGTCACTACTCCGTTGAGGTGAGTCGCGATGCGGGCGTTCGTCGAGGCGGAGGAGTACCAACGGACAGCGTTGAGTACAGCGACGCAAGTGATGACTCAGCAAGCATGCAACATGTTGATTCTGCTGCAGATGTGCGCGCGATCGACGCCACTTTTGAGCAGTGATTTGTCAGGTGTAGCGCCGTCGACGCGGCTTGTGAACGTCCTGCGCACAGAGTATCCTCGTTGTTGCTTTGCTTGTGCACGCTCAACAACGACGCATGGATCGCGTGAGAAGGATCGCAAAATCCGTCGCGACGCTCTTGTTGCTCGTCGCGGTGCCCACACTTCAGTCCTGTGGCCAAACACAGATGCTTGTGTTTATTGACACAAACCTCCCGGTCCCGCGCTTCGGGGACTCATTGTTGATTGAGCGTCTGGTCCGTGGTGACGACGGGCTGCTGCATCCGATGGAGTCTACGGTGCAGATTGTCGCCAATCGTGATCGCTGGCCTGCGAGCTTTGGCGTTGCTCTCAATGCTCCAGCGCTATTTCGCATTCGTTTGTACTCTGGAGCGCGAACGCAAAACGTTGGGATTGCGCAGCAGGTTCCGCTCATCGCGACGACGATCGATCGGATCGTGGAGGTGGCCCCGAGCTCACTGGGGGTGCAGCGTACGCAGGTGTTTCTCGACGCTGACTGTATGGGCGCCGTCGCGAATTTGTTCACCGGAAAGAGCTGCCAGAGCGGCATTTTGTTAGACGAAGAACCGACACGAACTCTGCCTGGCTCGCCCGCCACGACCCGCGTGGGTACGTGGGAAGCTGTCAACGTGCCGGACTGCGTGGGTGTTCCCCGCGCTGAGAGTGATGGGCTGCACAACGGTGAAGCGTGCATTCGAGGTGGCGTATTTGCGCTGGGGGATTACCGCTTTTCTGAGGCTCCCTGCGGGCCCGATTGCGATGGCGGACCCGAGCGAATGGTGAAGCTATCGTCGTACTTTATCGACACTCACGAGGTCACCGTGAAGCGGTGGCGAGCTGCACTCAACGCTGGATTGCGTGAGCAGTTGCGGTTGGGGCCACAGGTATCGAGCAACGCTCAGCCTTGTTTGCACCTGTCCAATGACCCAGCGCATGATAACTTTCCAGTTAACTGCGTGACGTGGACTGAGGCGATGGCATTTTGCGCGTTTGACGGTGGCCGCTTTGTCACCACCGAGGCCCAGTGGGAATTTGCCGCCACCAGTCGTGGCAACGACCAGCTCTATGTCTGGGGCGACACGATCAACTCACGCGATCCAAACGCGTTGCTTCCGGACTGTGACCAAGGCGCGTTTGAGCGGGATATTGGCTCACGGTGTGCGCCAATGGATGTCCCCAATCAGCCCCGCGCAGCGCGGGTGATGGATGTGGGTTCGTCGCAGATCGATCGAACCGCACAAGGTGTATATGATATGAACGGCAATCTTCGCGAGTGGATGCGTGACGACGTTCAGCTCTTTAACACCGAGTGTTGGAATCCGCGCTTGGGCGTACTCAAAGACCCATTTTGCTATCGGCAGGGACTCAACACGCATGCGCTTC
Source organism: Myxococcales bacterium (assembly GCA_031386385.1). Taxonomy (GTDB): domain Bacteria; phylum Myxococcota_A; class Polyangia; order Polyangiales; genus JANNCG01. The sequence goes on along the minus strand of JANNCG010000905.1, from coordinate 1,344 downwards.
GTGGCCCGCCCTGGGGTGCTCGCGAGTTTATTCTCACCATTGCCTGGAGAGATGGCCGTCGCGACTCATCCATTCGCGGAGCGATGGCGACCGGTGGTGGTTTTCAGGGCTCTGTGATTGGATTTCGCTGCGCAAGGCCTGCTCAATGAGCGGGTTATTTTTTCATCGTCGAGTCGCATTGGGTACGGTCATTTTCTTGGGACATCAGCTTTTGAGTTGTACCCCAGAGGTCCGTCCGCAGGTGTTGATCTACCTCGATACGGATGCGGTGATTCCTGAAATTTTTGATCGCCTCCGTGTGACGGTGTTGGACGGTCGGGGTGTTCCGATTCCGAGCGGGAGTCGCGAATTTGGAGGCGGGAGCATCGCGTCGAGCACACAGAGGCTGTGGCCGCTCTCGATGGGGATCGCCGTCCCAGTGGGCGAGCGCCGCTTGATTCGCGCGCAGTTGTATCTTGCGGGTCGTGTACTTCCCGTCCCAATCGCGCAGCTTGGAGCGGACGCAGAGGTCCCCGAATCGGCCGAGCCCGATCCTCACTCGAGTATCACCGTCACCGGCTCGATTACCGGCTCAGCCAGCGTTGCTGGAGTGCAAAGCTATCTACTCTTTATCCCCATGCGGTGTTTGCTCAGCGATGGTGCGGATCCGAGCTGTGGTACAACCCCGACGGCGCTGCCAGCCTACACCGCACAGCCGACACAGATAAACAGTTGGCAGAGCGGAATCCCGCGCGAATGTGCAGGCGCCTCGCGAGGCCAGTTTTCGTCACGAACGTCAGACGTTTGTATTCGCGGAGGGACGTATTGGATGGGCGACCGGCGTCTGGGTGGGATCGCTCCACGGCTCGCTCCCGTACCCGAGCATTTGGTCGTGTTGCGTCCCTTTTATCTAGATCAATTTGAGTACACAGTGGGGCGCTACCGGTCTGCGCTTCGAGAGGGTCGAGTGCCACCCCAAGCGCCAACAGAGCTTCTGGCAAACCCGAATGGCCCTGGCGCTTTTGCAGACGGAACCCCACGGCTTCTGCCCAACAATGGCAGCCCCATCTCGCCGTGTCACAGCGCTGTGTCAGTGACCGGAACCGATCTTCAATGCTGCAACTTCATTAGCCCGGACGACGACTCGCGAGACACACACCCTCTGAACTGTGTCACGCCTGATGTTGCGAGACGTCTGTGCGCTGCGGACGGCAAGCGACTGGTCTCTGAAGCCGAGTGGGAGTGGGCTGCGTCCAATCGAGATTGGCAAACACTTCACAGCTGGGGTGACGCTTGGCAAGACTGTCAAAACGCTGCGGGATTGGCGCCGTTCACCGCCCGATACGAGGCCTGCGGCACGGAGTT
>JANNCG010000689.1:0-14676 GCA_031386385.1 Myxococcales bacterium | reverse complement strand
GAAGGCCGCTCACTCACGGACCTGCTCGCCAAAATTGTGCTCGAGCCGCCAAAGCCCTTGCTTGAGTTGGCGCCAGGGATTCCCTCTGATTTGGCCGAGATTGTGATGCGGGCGTTGAAGAGTGATCGCCTTGAGCGTTGGGGTTCGATCAAGGCCATGTTCAACGCGATCGTTCAGGGATCATCCCTCAACGCAGAGCCATGGATGCACCCCTGGCGCGCACACGAACCTGGCTACACCCCTCGCCCGAGTCCAGCACCGCCGGCACCACAAGATCATCAGCAACGTCCCCTTGGCACAGCAGTCGGGCAAGCTCCAACGATGGCCGCTCAGCTCTCGTCGTCCGGCCAAACGATCGCCGCCACAGACTCGGTCACAGCACGAGGGTTTGCGCTGTCCTCCAAGGTTCGCGCCGAGCTCCCGAAGTGGGCCGCCCCGACGGGACTCTTTCTCGCTGCCGCTATTGTCGCCGCCTACACTTTGTCACCGCAGCGCAACGCATCAAACATACCCGCTGCGAACCAAGTCACGCAGTCCACCGCGCGCACGGACAACGCGATGCACGTTGGGCCCGTCCCCGTTGTAGCTGCAAATTCTCAGGGCAATCGAGCCTCTTTAACCCTCGTCGTGCGCACCGACGCGGGTTTTGCTGCAGAATCACCGCCGATTCACACAGCGACAATTCAGCCCTCAGGGCCCTCGCGTATTGAGCCACACGATCTTCATCAACTCCCGGCAAATCCCTCGCTAAGAGTGCTCTCTGACGCCGGAGTCCCTTCACTTCGTGCCACGCGCAACCCATCGCGAAATCCCGTTCGCACCCCTGCGATCCGTCGTCCACACATCGAAACTCCGCCAGAGCAAATCATTGATTGATGCGTGATTCGACGGAGTGTTGTATGCCACTCGAATCCAAACTCGTCGTTGTGACGTAAGTTTCAACACGCGAAATATTCCGATGGCAGAGTCGATTCAACATCGTGCCGCTGACGAGTTAGCAGCGGGCTACAAGTGGTCTCATCGCATAGCAGAGCTCATCTCGATGGGCGCTTACGCTGTGGGCCAGGGCATTTTGGTTTGGCACGTCGCGCAGGTTGCTCCAAGCCATCCGTGGATTGTCGCGATTTGCATGGTTGCAGGCTACATCGCAGCTGATTTTATATCAGGGATGGTCCACTGGTTTTGTGACACTTGGGGATCACCGGATTGGTTCGTCGTGGGTCCGGTGTTTATCCGTACCTTTCGCGAACATCACGTGGATCCACTCTCCATCACGCGGCACGATTTTGTTGAGACCAACGGAGCCAACTGCATGGCCATTATGCCTGTGGTGGTCCCTGCTGCGTTTTTGCACCTTGATCCCACGTCGCCTTGGCGGGTGGGACTGGGTGCGTTTTGTGCGGCGCTGGCGCTGTGCATTCCGTTTACGAGCCAAGCCCACAAGTGGGCGCACACAGACGAAGACAAAATTCCAACCGTTGTGCGCTGGCTCCAACGTGCAGGGATTTTGCTATCAAAAGATCACCACGAGCAGCATCACGCCGCGCCGTTTATCAAAAACTATTGCATCACTACCGGCCTGTGCGACCACATACTTGAGCGCATCTCATTTTTTCGCGTGGCCGAGCGCGTGATCACTTCAGTGACGGGCGCTATCCCGCGCGAAGACGACATCGGCAAAGAAGCTGCTAAGGCGATCGCTGAATAGTGCTCTAGTCAATCAGCCCCGCACGATGCGCATAAGCGACCACTTCACCCACTGAGTGCACCGCTAGTTTTTCTTTGATCCGCGCGAGATGGTTGCTCACGGTGCTGGCTGAAACCGCGAGCACAGCGGCGACCTCGGTGACGAGTTTGCCCTGATAAATCAGCGTAAAAACTTGGTATTCCCGCGCCGTTAGCGTGGTGTGTAGAGGCTTGGCCTCTTGTTTTCCCTTTGGCTTACAATCCAACGGAACCGCATCGGACACATACCGTCCGTACCGCAACACGTGTCGCAAGATCGACAAAAACTCCTCCGGCGGGAGGCTCTTACTCACATACGCAGAAGCCCCCTCAGAGATCATCTGTGTCGCATATTGCTCTTCGGGATACATCGACAGGATCACCACTTTGAGTTTTGGATGTTGCGCTCGAAGTTTGCGCAAGACCTCCACGCCAGACACTCCCGGAAGGGACAAATCCAACACCAACACATCCCAAGACTCTTTGTGTGGCTCACTCAACACATCAAGTCCATTGGCCGCTTGTCCCACGACCGTTAGATCCAGTTGGTTGTCCAACAGCTGCTGCAACCCATGGCGCACAATGGGGTGATCATCCGCTAAAAATACTCTGTGTCTCATCCGTTATGATCCCGTCGCCAAGCTCGAAGCCGGCGAGTTAGTCGTTGATTTAATAGGCAAAACGCAGCGCACTTCAGTCCCGCCGCTCCCCTGTTCGCGCACAATGCACGAGCCTCCCACTGCCGATGCCCGCTCACGCATCCCAAGCAACCCGACGCCCCGTGTGTTGCCCTTCGCGCGTGCTGCGGCCAAGCCGATTCCGTTGTCACAGATCGCCAGGTCCAGCGCGTTGCCGAGCATCCCGATCACGACGGTGACCTTCGTGGCTTGTGCGTGTTTGGCCACGTTGGTCAGCGCCTCTTGCAAAATGCGAAACCCCGCCGTTGCCAGCTCACTCGGCAACGCCTTCACGTCCCCCTGCGTGCTGAGCGAACACTCAATCTCATATCGCTCTTGCGTCCGCCGCACCAACCACTCTGCCGCAGGAGCGAGACCCAAATCATCAAGCACAGAGGGCCGAAGCTCAGAGACGATGTCTCGGGTGAGCTTTGTAATGCGCTGCAAGAGCCCGTCGAGCTCGCCCAAATTGGCCCCAATGGATTGCGGATCTCTCGCGTGTCGCTCGCGCGTAAATTTCAGTGAATACCCCAGCGCCGCGATCTCTTGCCCAAGCTCATCGTGTAGCTCACGAGCGATTCGTGTCCGCTCATCTTCGCGAGCTCGCTCAACCTGCGCGAGCAACTGTTGCAGCTCTTGCGTGCGCTCACCCACGCGCACTTCAAGCTCGTTGCCATAGTCCGCGAGCTGGTTGGTCTGCAAATAGTTTTCGCGCGCCAACAAGTGCAGCATGTGTCCAAGCCATACGCTTAGCGCCAGCGAAGCGCCCATCGTGCTCCACCACAACGCCACCAAGGGATGCCCTCGATACGCCACCGTTGGACCCCAATACCCCACCGCGACACTCAACAGCGCCGCGAGCGAGAGCGTCACACGAGCCTGCAACGGTAGCGGCAAAGTGATCCCGCCAAAAGAGATAATCGCGAGCAGATAGATGTAGGGTTGACCGGGATTTCCCAGGCGATTGAGGGCGGAGCCAACAGCCAGACACCCGAGCACAACCCCGAGTGAGAACAGCGTTTTTAAGTGCCGACGAAGTCGCTCAACGCGCGTGCTGCCGAGGTAGCTCGCGCAGAGCACCACGACAACCGTTCGCCAGGCTGCGTTGACCTTGAGCCCCAAGGCGACATCCGACATCACCAACGGATCAAGCGCCCACCAAACCAAGGTGAACACGAGAAGCAGCAATACGAGGCTTGTGCTGTGATCGACAAATTTTCGCTCGCAGCGCGCCGCAAAGGCGTCGTCGATGTCTTGGTCGACGGAGAGAGAGACGTTCCAAAGCGAAAGTCCCTCGCGCAAGGTAAGTGTTAAGGGTCTCACAACGAATGAGAGTGACTGACGAAAGGGGCGGCGGACAAGAGTGCCCATCATGAATACTGACTGAATTGAAGCGATAGGGCGCTTCGGCCGCGCTGCTATGTGAAAGCGCAGCGATGACTTTGGATACGTTCCCATCAATGGGCCAGATGTCTTCTTGTCTGCCGCATCCCACACAGCCGGTCGCTAGAGATTCGTTGAGAACGTCAGGTTTTTAAGTTTTTTTCGCCTGAGCTACCTAAACGCACGACAACCCGAGGGCTGCGCGCAGTGACCCGCTGAGTCACACGCAGAGCGGGCAAAACTCAGGCGATCGTCCATCAACGGCGGGCGTTGCACCGTGGCTGGGCCCGCACCCGCCATACACAACGCGCTCGCGCTCACCACATCAAGCACCCGCTCGCCCGAAAGCCCATTCTCCACACAGAGCCCGTTGAGGCACTGCATGGTGTGCCCGCGGTTCCACGGGGGGCAGTCGCGAGGATGCGAGCAAATGATCGGACGACAGCGGCCCAGCTCGGGCCGAATCTCACGACGCACTCTCTCTGAGTTGTCGTTGTTGTCCGGAATACACGCGTGACACACGCTCAACACCCCCGCCCCCGTGAGAGCGATCCCTGGGTGCTCACTCGCCCGACAGTTGCTCGCGCGTGTACCCGCAGGCGAGCTCACCTCAAGCTTGCACGAGCCCGCATAACAACTGGCGCGATAAATGGTGCGCTCGGTGTCGCTCACAGACCACTGCGTCCCAGTGTCACAAGCGGCAAGACCCACGCACGCAAATAGTACAATATGCTGCAAATAGACCGACAAAAAGCGAGTCCGAGCGCTCACAGATCACTCCCCTTGGCGTTGTCGAAAAGCGGCGCAGTGAGTCTTCTTCGACCGTCCAAACTTCGCTCACTGATCGCAACTTCGTCACTGGGCCGGATCTTGTCCCACAGCTGGCATGTCACCTCTTTGTGCATTTGATCAAGCGCCTCGCAGTAGTTGGTAAACTTGCACCGCCGTACTTGCGATCCTTGTCCAAGTCGAATTTTTTCGAACCAGTCTGGGTCCGCCAGCGACTGTCTTGCCGCCGCTACAATGTCGCACGCACCCGTCAAAAGCGCCTCTTCTGCCTGAGCAAACGAGTTGATCCCGCCGGCGCCCACCACGGGTGTGCTCAAACCTTGTGCCCGCAAGTGCGCGCGAATCTCATGGGACAGATGCAGGTTGCGACCAAACGGCCCTCGCTCATCGGACCGCACCGTCGGCATGCACTCGTGCCCCGAGGGGCCAGTGTACGGATACACCGCGTGGCCGACCTTGGGCTGGGCGGCGTCATCGAACTTTCCGCCCTTCGAGACGCTGATAAAATCCATCCCCGCGCGCGCAAATTGCTCTGAAAAATAGCTCGCATCCGTCACATCGCTGCCGCCCACAATGGCCTCGTCGCCAAGCAGTCGACAACCCAACACCGTGTTGGGCGAGAGGACTTTTTTCGTCGCGTGATACACCTCAAGCGGTAGCCGCGCACGACCTTCAAGAGTGCCTCCATAGCCATCGGTACGATCGTTGGTGCGCGAGAGAAAAGACGCCATTGTATAAGCGTGAGCATAGTGCAACTCAACCCCGTCAAACCCTGCGGTCTGCGCTCGAAGCGCGGCTTGAGCGAATATGTCCGGCAAAATCGCAGGCAATTCAGCGATGTGGGGCAACTCGGTGTCCGTCACTCGTTCGCGATAACCATACTGCATGGCCTCAAGCTCACGTGGGGTGAGCACGCTTGCGAGCTGCTCGTCAGAGAGCGTTAACAAGACCTCACGCACCAGGTTGTCGTCGGTGACGGTTGACTCTTGCACACGAAACTCTCGCGTAAGCCTTTGTCGGTGCTCGTCCGTGGGGGTCAAGAATCGGCGCAAAAACTTCTCTCGCTCGGGCCTGCGACGAATCGAAAGAAAATCAATGAGCTGGATAAACACAAGCGTTTCGCCTTGCGATGCGTCGTGTACTCGCTGCGCAAGCTGTGTGAGACCGGGCAGAAATCGGTCATGACTCGCGCGCAAAAGTGGACCCGATGCGATCTCTCTTACACCCGTTGCTTCAACGACGATCACCCCCGGTTTTCCGACGGCGAACCGCTCGTACCAACGCAGGACACGCTCAGTCACAGCACCGTCGTCAGAGGCCCTCCACGGGACCATCGCGGGGACCCAAGTCCGCCGCTTTGCTTGGCGCATACCCAAGGCAACGGGTGAGAACCATCGCGATTTTTCTGCGACTTCGCGCGACGGCCACACCTCGGGTGCGATGGGATGAATCACTGGAAGCTTCTTCACTTCTCGCATGCGAACTCTACTGGTCTCGCGATCGGTCAGCAGGAGGGTTTGCTGGAGGGCTCACCTGCGCGTCAGCTGTCGGGCTCGCACTCTGGCTCGCGAGCGGGGTTCCGAGCGGGCATCCACCGGGACGCATAGGGACCACGGGCACCGCGCGGCACTCGGGCTGCATTCGCACTCTCACGGGACGCGGTTGTTCCGTTGAAGGGACGGACTCGTAGGCGGTTCCGTTCCATCGGCTTTGGGTACGCTCGCTGGTTTGAATGATCACGAACTCTACCCTGCGATTTCGCGCTCTGCCGATCGCTGTGGCCGCACTGTCCAACGGTCGAGTGCTCCCCATGGAGCGCTCAACCAAGCGCGTCGGACTAATCCCCTGATCCAAGAGCCATTGCGCCACCACATGCGCGCGTCGTTGACTCAGCCCGACGGCTCCGGGCTCATCGCTGCTGCTGTGGCCAATGACCGCGATCTGTAGGATCTGTGGATTGCCTCTGAGCGTGTCACGAATGACCGCCATGAGCGGCAAAGTGGGCGCACGAATACTTGATGAATTGCGAGCGAAATAGGGGTACTCAAGGATCTGAATGTCTTGCGAGACCTGAATGTGGCCTGTGTCGGGACAACCATCTTCGTCATCACGGCCGTTATAAACTTCGACTTCATTAGGACACACGTCACAGATGTCTGCGATGCGATCACCGTCGTTGTCCGGATCGGGGCAGCCGTCTTGGTCCTGCCAGTTGTCATGGTCTTCGGGGTGTTCGGGGCAGCTGTCTACAGAGTCCTGAATGTTGTCGCAGTCTTGATCCACCTCGGGGCACCCATCAAGGTCCGCCACGTGGTCGCGGTCTTCCGGTGCGTTGGGGCATTGATCGCGCGAGTTAGGTACGCCGTCGTGATCGAGATCAAGGGGGTCTCTCGGTGCGGTGCTGGCGGTGAGGTTTGTGTTTGCGGTCGTGACGGTCGTGGCGGTGTTGTGCGCAGTGCAGCTTAAAATCGCTGCAGAAACACACGCCGTTGCGAACAAGTACTTTATCGTGAGCACGAAAATAGCCTCCTTCGTCGCGGCGCCAACGGGGCTTCACTCGCCGGAACAATCGTGACCTCGGGTCGCACTTGCACGGTGGTTCCGGCAGGGGCGGGACACGATACTCGGCGAAAGAGCGTGGGGTCTGAGAAGGTCTCGCCGTTAGAGAAAGTGTACGTGTTGATCGAGACAAACTCTTGCTTCTCTAAGTCAATGGTCCCGGCGAAGCGATCAAGGGCGTAGTCACCCCCTGAGCTGCCGCAGTACTCGTGCTCAACGCGATAGCTGCTCGCTTCAAAGCGAATCTGTGTGTTGGTTGCGTCGACAGTGCCTGCTGCGACCTCGGACCACTCCGCGTCGCGAAGGCCGGGTCTGCACGGGGGAGGCTCGGTCTCTTGGAGAGTGCCGTTCCATCCGCGAAGTCTGATGGTGCCAGAGAGAGTGTTGGCGTTGCGTGTGATGTTGAGCTCGTAGCGATACCAGTCATGCAAGCGCGCGTAGTACACGTGCGCACGCCAGATCCCCGAGACCGAATCTGCACAAGTCGCAGCCGGCGGTGATGCGGGCAACCTTGTGCGCTGATCTTCAATCGAAGCAGTGAGATTTCTGGGCCAAATCGCTAGCGCAGTCATCGTGCACAGGACCCCAATGAGTGACAGACGGCGGTGACCAATCGACAACGTGCGGGACATCAGAAGGGACCGTATCATGGTTCAAAAAATGGTGCCTCGCGAACGCTTCAACGGTACCCTTGCGTGCTGCAATGACCAGCGCCGCTAAAAAGACACTCGCGCGAAAAGCTGTGCTCACTGAGATCGAGTATCCGGACACGGACGAAATGGGAGAGGATGCGATACAGGGGATGATCACTGAGCTGCTGCGTCCTTTGCTGCAGCTCTTCTTAACCGAGCGCGCAGTGCGAGAGCATGGGGACAAAGCAGAGTCGGTTTATGTGGGCTCAGACCAGTTTTTATATGGCTCAAATTTGACTTGCATACGCGAGCGCAACCCGAAGAAGCGAATCGCTCCAGATATTTATGTGATCCCGGGCGTGGATTCGGAGAGCGAGCCGTACTCGTGGTTTTTGTGGGAGCTTAAAAAGCCCCCGTCTTTTGCCCTTGAGATCGTCGGTCGCAACGTCGAGAAGGACTACAAATCGAGCCCAGCGATTTATGCCGACACCGGAGTGCAAGAGCTGGTGGTCTTCGATCCCGAAGCTCTAGAGCCACGCACTTCGCCGAAAGCGAGAGTGCGTTTTCGTTGGCAAGTGTGGCGCACGGTCAAGGGTCAAGGATGGACGTGCGTCGAGGCAAGCAACGAAGATCGCGTGTACTCGCAGTCACTCCGATGCTGGTTGCGGCTCATCCTCGTCAACGACAAGCAACGCATACGAGTCGGCGTTGGGACCACCGGCGACGAGCTGGTGCAAACCGAAACAGAACGCGAGCACGCAGCAAAGCTTCGCGCAGAAGGTGAAATACTTCGAGAACAAGACGCGCGGGTTCGCGAACAGCACGCACGACTTCGTGAGCAAGAAGCCAAGCTTCAAGCCGAGGCAGAAGCCAATCGCGAGCGCGCTGAAAAAGAAGCGATAGAACAAAAGTATCTCGCGCTTGAGCGAGCCTTCGCTGAGCTAAAAAGTCGCTTGCCCGTGTAAGCGAAATCGATCTCTCGTTGGCAACGAGCTAGAATGCCTTTTGCGAGAGATCAATCTCGCGAATGTAGCCAAACCACCCATCAGGTGGCAGTGGTTCGCGGCAATATGACAGCACGGGGTTGCGTGCGCCACCGCGGCGCTGGCATCCTCAGTGGGCGGATATTGATTGGATCAGAGTGGGCGGCTCAACCGCTCGGATCAAAGCTGAAGCTCACACGTTGTGCGGGCACACAGCACGTTTTGAATTTCAAGAAAGAGAGAGATTATGGTGAAGCAAAGGAAACAGCGGTTACAGAAAGTCTTGTGTGGGTATGTGTTTTAGCTGTGTTGTTAGCAACCTTGAAGGTTGTGGCCCCGCAGCAAATCTGGGAGTCGCGGCGCAGGGCATTTCAGTGGCCTTCGACGCGTCGCCCGCCTTCGACGGCAACCGCGTAGCACCTCCAGTAGACGCTGCGATGGGGATGGAGATGTCCGCAATTGGGTTGCCTATCACAACGGTGGTTGGGATTTTGTCGGCGTGACGACCTATTGGCCAACACCGCAGACAACCGTTGGGCTAACCCATGTTGACTGGCAAAATGGGCTATCACTTGTGTTTTCGTACAATTCGGTAGGCGCTCCAATCAGCCGCATCGCCGACTCAATCTTTCCACAACGCTAAGGAGCATAAGATGACTAATCGAACGATCGCATGCATAAGTTTGGGTCTCGCATTGCTTGCTCTTGGGGGCTGTGCCTGTCCACCATACATTTCCCCATCGCTTGAAGTTCGCCTCGTCGATCAAGGATCGCAATCTGCTATCGATGGAGCGACCGTTTTTGCACTGACCGACATTCAGGGTCGCGGAGGCACTCCGCAAAGCATTGGTGGCGGCGCCTACAGATATCTCACATTGTTTAACGGTATTGAGTTTCTCCTTACGGTTACGCACCCAAACTATCAGTCCCATCAACAGCGGTACCGCGCCACAGCGGTTCGAAACTCAAGCTGTGATACGGATCTTCAAGTTATCCGCGTTGAACTCAGACATCAATAGTTCGCATTGCTGACTCAATCGTTCCACAACGCTAAGGAGCCGAAGCATGAAAAAATTATCCATCGAGCTGCTCGGCCTGGCCCTTTCACTGCTCGCCTTTGTTGACTGCGGTTGTCCTCCGTTCGATAGGCAATGTCTAAAAATCGAAGTCGTCGACCAGATTACTCAACAAGTGATCACGCTGGCCGACGTGAGCGTTCAACCAGAGATTCGCAACACGGGTCAAAGCACAATCGACTCCTTGAATGGTCTCTACCAATTTCCAGCGCTGTGTCGCGGGAGCTTTTTTCTCCGGATCTCGCACCGAGACTACCAACTGTACGAAGCCACTCACCACGCGATGCCGGATCGTGCATACGATTGCAACACCTACACACGGGTGCTTCGTATCGAAATGGTTCGCCGGTAACACAGCGCCAAAACGAGCAGCGGCGGTGAGATTAGCTTCCTCCCTTTGTTGCCACGCATGGACAGTGGTTCGTCGGTAAGGTAATGGATTGGGCCTGATGGCTGAGTCGCAGTCTTTTCTGAAGTCGTTGTATTTTGGTGTGGTTCCTGAGGGGATGGTGTTTCCCTTTCCTGAGCTGGCGAAGGAGGACAAAGAGCAGACCACAGCGCTGGTGGATAGCGTGCGAAAGTACCTGCAGTCCTCCGTGGACAGCACCGCGGTGGATCGCGACGCGCGGATCCCGGACACCGTGATGACGGGTCTGGCGGGCTTGGGACTGTTTGGCCTTCGAGTCCCCACACGGTACGGCGGCAAAGGGCTCAGCACCACGGCGTACGCACGCGTACTCGAAGAGCTCGCCAACCTCGACGGCTCCATCGCGCTCACCGTCGGCGCCCACGGAACCCTCGGCCTCGGCGCCCTCTTGCAGTTCGGCTCTGAGTCGCAGCAAAAAAAGTATCTCCCTCGATTGGCCACCGGCGAGACCCTCGCCTCGTTTGCCCTCACTGAGCCCGGCGCAGGCTCCGACGCTGCGGGGATTACCACTCGGGCGCGGGTCGTTGGCGACGGCGTGAGCGTGCAGCTTGACGGCGAAAAGTGCTGGATCACCAACGCTCCTCGCGCGGATATTTTCACGGTATTTGCGCGCACCGCGGGGGATGAAGGCGCGCGCCCTCGGTTGACCGCGTATCTGGTTGAGCGCTCACGGGGGCTTCGCACCGGGACCGCTGAGCCCATGTTGGGTGTGCGCGGTTGCTCTGTCGGAAGTGTCTTTCTTGAAGGCGTTCGAGTGTCTGCAGACAACGTCTTGGGCGAGACCGGCAAGGGACACCGCGTGGCCGTTGAGGTCCTCAATGACGCGCGTATTGCCCTGGCTGCCGCGTGTGTGGGATCGTCAAAAAAGCTGCTCAAGCTCACGGTGGATCGCTGCGAGCGACGCAAGACCTTTGGCCGCTCAATCGGTGAGTTTGGGCTGATCAAAGACAAGGTCGCGCGCATGATGACCGACACGTGGGCCCTTGAGTCGATGACCTATTTGACCGCTGGCCTAGCGGACACACGCAACGTGGACTACTCGATTGAGAGCGCGATTTGTAAGGTATTTGGCAGCGAGACCCTGTGGCGCATCGCCAATGAGGCCATGCAGGTCGCTGGGGGTTCGGGCTTTATGCAGCGCCAACCGTGGGAGAGATTGCTTCGAGACGCCCGCGCCAACTTGGTGTTTGAAGGGACCAACGAGATCCTTCGGGCCTTTATCGCTCTCTCTGGAATGGCCGGTCCCGGACAGCGCCTCGCCGAGGTCTCGCGGGCGATCCGCGAGCCCATCAAGGGATTTGGTTTGCTCAGTGATTTTGCACTCAAAAAAGCACGCAGCGCCCTGGGTCGCGAGCGACTAGAGAAGGCCCACCCGAGCCTTCGCCGCGAGGTTGTCTTGTTTGAGCAGTACACCGATCAGCTGGCCAAGCAGGTCGATAAGGTCCTTCGTCGACACGGAAGCGAAATCGCTGAGATGCAATACACTCAGCGGCGTGTGGCAGACATGACGATTGAGCTTTTTGCCATCGCCGCTACGGTGTCTCGATGCACTCGTGCGATTGAGCGCAACGGTGAGCAGGGCGCGCGACGCGAGATCGATCTTACCAGCGCGTTTGCCAACGGGGCTGAGAAGCGCCTGAAGGGACTTGTGGCGAGTTTTGACGAAAACGACGACGAATTGCTAAAAACTATCGCGAGTCGCACCTACACCGACGGCGGCTACTCGTTTGACTCGGTGCTCTAACGGGTCCCGAAGGATCACAAACGCGCACTAAAAGACTGTACCGTGCGCGCGAGTCGCCGTAGGATCCCCGCGGTAGATTTGATGAAGAAGCAAAACAACGGGTTCACGGGTCGTAGGCTTGGGTCGCTGTCGTACGCAGTGCGTTTGGGTCTTTTAGGGACCCTGAGCGCGCTCGGGACCACGGCGCTATCGCAAACAGCTTTTGCGCAGGCATCGCCCGCAGCAGCACCCATGCAAGCTCGAGTCAGCCGCGGGACGATCGCGGTGCTTGAGCTGCGCGCGCCAGACGGCGAGGACGAGGTGGCCTCGGGAGGCACTGAGATTCTTCGCGCACAAGCCCGCGACGCGGGGTTTGAGGTCGCAACGGTGGCGCAGAGCTTAGAGCAGATGGTGGCGGCGTTTGGCTGCGATGATGCCGTTCCGCTTGAGTGTTTGCAGCAGATTGCGACACACACGCATCAAAACCGGTTTATCTTTGGCAGTGTTCGCCGCGGAGGACCAAGACGGCAGACGGCGCCGGTTCGAATGGAAGTTCGCCTCTTCGACAACGGTCGCGTCTCAGAGCCTCAAAACGCCGAGACCGCTCGCGCTCAGGCCATGGATACCGATCTGTGGCGTCCGCAAATTCAAGCGATGGTCACGGCCCTGCTGCCACCGGTCGCGGTGGTGACCAACAACAACGTGAACAATAACATCATTGTTGTACCGCCTCCGCCCCCTGCGCGTCCCATCCGCCGCTACATCGGCTTCGGCGCCATTGGCTTGGGGGGAGTGTCTGCGATCGTCGGGCTGGTCTCGGGGATCCAGTGGTTAGGGATCAGCTCAGCGATTGCAGCCGACGCCACTGCGCTGCAATCTGGCGGGATGCGCTCAATGGACCCGGGCGTTGTGGGACTCAACAACTTAGTGAGCTCAAGCAACAACGCAAACGCCACTGGCTTGTGCGGCGATCTGCAAGACCCCGTTCGCATGGGCATGGTACCGGCCCAATACGACCCTAACAACGTCTCGCGCTCTCGCGAGGATGCCCGGGGGTTGTGCCAGTCATCCGCAGGCGCCGTGTTGCGCGAGGGAGTCTTCTTCGGCATCGGCGCTGCGTTGTTGGGTGTTGGATTGGTGCTGGTGATCACAGACAACACCGGCAACGCATCAACAGCACCTTCGAGCCCTAGTGCTGCGCACTCAGAAGAGGTCGCACGGATGCAGCGACGGACCGCTTCGGCACGGCCTCCGGTGCAGTGGATGGTCGCGCCGCAGATGTCGTTTGGCTACCAAGGCGCTTCGCTCAACATGGCGTTCTAACCAACATCATGGATGCCGTATCATCACACCGTTGGGGTGCGGTATGGCGTGCCAACAAGCCAGTAAGCTTTCATCGCATGCGCTTCGCATTGGCGCAGTGCTGTATGCGCCGCAGCAAGACAGCGGCGCAGGAGCCTTCGCGCTGCTCGGTGAACCAATGAACTCAATGTGCGCTCAGGAATCCCCCTCGTCATTGTCATTCCTCAGGGGTCCTGGGAGATGCAACTGCGATGTTAAAGTGTGCGGGCGATCAACCAAACTTGAGCTCGAAAGATCTCCGACATCCACTGCTTCACACTCACACTCTGCTGTGCTCCCACAGCGACTGCCACAAACCCCGAGGAATGACAATGACGAGGGGCTTCCTGAGCGCTCTGCGCGAAGGCTCCTGCGCCGCTGTCTTGCTGCGGCGCCGCTCGCAACAAAAGTTGAAAATTCAGTCTCCTGGTTAGCTCGGTGCGAGTGATCTCGGGCAGTGCGCGAGGGCACAGATTGCATGGACCTCCAAACAACAGCGCCACCCGCCCAACAAGCGACAAGGTCCGTGCCGCGATCTTCAACGTGTTGGGTCCCATCGAAGACCTCCGCGTTCTAGACCTCTTCTGCGGAACCGGCGCCCTCGCCATCGAAGCCCTCTCCCGCGGCGCGACTCATGCGCTGCTCGTGGACATGGATGAACGGGTGTCGCGCGTGTGCCAGCGCAACCTCGATGAATGCTCAGTGAGCTCGCAGGCCAAAGTGGTCCTTCGTGACGTCCGGCGTGTGCTTGAGAAGGGTCCAAAGTCCTTCGGTGGGCCGTTTGATCTGATCTTGCTCGATCCTCCGTACGAGCTTGGGCTTGAGCGCGAAGCGTTAGAGCTTTTGCACAAGCACGAGTGGATGGGCGAAGGCGCGTGCGTAGTGGTTGAGCGCGCAACAAGGGATGTGTTTGTGTGGCCAGCGATGGTCTCGAGCTTTCGCGATCCGCTGTATGAGAAAGAA
Source organism: Myxococcales bacterium (assembly GCA_031386385.1). Taxonomy (GTDB): domain Bacteria; phylum Myxococcota_A; class Polyangia; order Polyangiales; genus JANNCG01. The sequence continues at coordinate 398 of JANNCG010000689.1, read as the reverse complement.
TACGGCGACACGTCCGTGGCGTTTTTCTTTGGATTTGAGCCGAGCAAAGAGGGCCTTGAGTAGGGGCAGTGTGGGGTGCTGCACGTGGTGAAGTTGATCTCAGCGCAGCAGCAAAGTCTCTCGGCATTCATTACAGCGAGCTGCGCTGCTGGGTGAACGAATGAACTCAATGTGCGCTCAGGAAACCCGTCGTCATTGTCATTACTCGGGGTTGGTGTGAGAGGCTGTATGGGTACAGCGAAAGGTGCGTGTGGGGCTTCGCTGCTCGGAGAACATTCGAATTACTCTTGTTGATCCACCACAGACCCAGAGCGCTGGTACAAGAGGGGCAAATGTGCGCCAATCTCAAAAAATCCGTCTGCAAATTTGCTCGAATTAACTCTACGCACGTGCGTAGA
>JANNCG010000687.1:0-10449 GCA_031386385.1 Myxococcales bacterium | reverse complement strand
CTCTCGCGAAGAGCGCGCCGCTGCAGAAGAGCGCTTTCAACACGGCGCTGACGCGTGCATTGTGTGCACATCCACCCTTGAGCTCGGGATTGACGTAGGCGATCTAGACTACGTGTTTCAAGCCGACGCGCCGTCGACGGTGTCGTCTTTTATGCAGCGAATGGGGCGCACAGGCCGGCGGGCGGGGACGGTCGCGAACACGACATTTTTTTGCGAGCTCTCTTCAGCGGTCCTGCAAGCGATCGCGCTGATTGAGCTTGCCCGCGAGGGTTGGGTCGAAATCGTCGATGCCTCTGAGCGCTGCTGGCCCGTGTTGGTCCATCAAGTGCTCGCCCTCACGTTGCAGTTTGGCGCGATCAGCGCTGAAAAGTGCTGGGCTCAGCTCTCAGGTGTCTCTGATTTTGCTGGAATTTCTCAAGCAGAGTTTACTGAAGTGCTCGATCACATGAAGCGCGAGGACTTCTTGTTTGAGTCCGCAGGGCTGCTCTCGATGGGCTCTCAGGCCGAGCGAAAGTTTGGCAGAAAGAACTTCAAAGAGCTCTACGCAGTCTTTTCGAGCCCTGCGCTGTATCGCGTCGTGACGATGGCTGGCCGGGACATCGGGAGCATCGAGCAGGACTTTGTCGACGCGCAGGTTGAAGGGATCTCTTCATTTTTGCTCAGCGGCCGCGCTTGGGCGGTGCAGAGCGTCAACCACAGCGATCGCGTTGTAAACGTCGTCGAGGCCCCAGGCGGCAAGCAGCCAACGTGGGGCGGGTTTGCCCCGCAGCACTTAGGTTTTGAGTTATGCCAAAAGGTACGCAGTGTGTTGACCGCAGAGACCAGGTATCCGTACTTGGACGCAGCCGCATGGGCCTACCTTGAAGATCAACGCCATGAGCAAGGGGCGGTCCTTCGAAGGGTAGGCCACGCGGTCCAGCTCGATGGTGCGACCGCGCGCTGGTGGACCTACGCCGGGGGTCGGATCAACCACACGCTCAAGTACGGGCTCGAAGTGTCCCGCGGGTGGAAGGTCATCGCGGACAATTTTCATCTGACAATTGAGGGTGCAAAAGTGAATCACGAGACGGTTCGTCAGGCGATCGCGCAGCTGTCGGCCGCAGATTTTTGGGCCCAGGCCGAGGTACGCACGGCGGTGCTCTCACGGCTTCCGGGGTATCGGTTGTCTAAGTTTCAGGACTGTTTGCCTGAAAAATACGCCCTTGAGGTGATCGAGCGATACTTGTTGGATGTTGACGGGACCACCCGGTGGCTGCGTAATCAACAGAAGGACTAGAGCACAGGTTCAACTGACATTTGTGACAGCGCGAACGAGTATTCGCAGCAAATTTTTGGCGTTGTCACAAGCTGAACCGGAACGCGCTATAAGGGTCAAATGCAGTTCACCTCCGCGCAAGAAGAAGCGATTGGTTATCGCGAAGGACACCTGCAGATCATCGCCTGTGCGGGGTCCGGCAAGACAGAGGTCGTGGCGCAGCGAATCGCTCAACTGTTGTTGCCATCGACCGACCTTGGGGGACAGCCTCAGCTGACGCCGCAAAACATTGTCGCGTTTACCTTCACCGAAAAAGCCGCGGCAGAGCTCAAAGAGCGGATCACCAAGCGCGTGCATGAGGTCGTGGGCAACCTGCCCGGGATGGCCGAGATGTACGTCGGGACGATCCACGGATTTTGCCTTGAGCTGCTTCGGACCGAGGTGTCCGCACTGCTCAAGTACGAGGTGCTCAACGAGGTGCAGCAGACGCTGCTCATCGACCGATATGCTGAGCTCAGCGGGCTCACTTCGACAAAAGATTTGCAGGGCAAATCGCTGTCTCCGCTGACGGACATCGGGATGTATGTCAAAGCGCTTGATGTGCTGCGCAACGCCAAGTTGGTCGAGACCCAGCTCAGTGGCAACACGGCGGTGGCGGGGCTTCAGAAGTATCGCGCGCTGCTCGATGAAAAAAACTACTTCGACTACACCGCGATTTTAGAGCAAGCCAATCGCATTCTTGAGACCGATCGAGCGGTGCGTGCGCGGCTCGCGGCGAGAGTTCGTCACGTGATCGTGGACGAGTATCAAGACACCAACCCGATTCAAGAGCGGTTGGTGGCCACTTTTGCTTCGCTAGGCGCACAGCTCTGCGTAGTAGGCGACGACGATCAGACCCTCTACCAATGGAACGGCGCCGACGTCCGCCAGATCGTCACCTTTGCCAAGCGCTACCCAAACACTCACACCGTCACGCTTCAAGAGAACTTTCGCTCATCGCGGGCCATCGTTGAGCTCGCGCGAGATTTTATCGCGCAAAACCAGCATCGCTTAGAGAAAGCCATGCAGCCCACCGATCAACAGCCTGTCGATCCTGGCGATGTGACGGCGTTGACGCTTCGAGATCCCAGCGAAGAGGCGGCTTACATTGCGCGAACCATCACGTCGCTGCGGGGTGTGAGCTTCACCGAAAACGGCCGCACGCGCGGGCTAGCTTATGGAGACATGGCGATCTTGATTCGTGCCAATCTCAAGCAAAATGCAGCAGAGATCACCGAGGCGCTGACCTCGGCGGGGATCCCATTTCTTGTGCAAGGGATGAACACCTTGTTTGACACCCGCGAGGTCCAAGCGGCACGCACGCTGTTTTATTTTATCGCGAACAAAGAGCGCGTCGATGCAGGCTCGCTCACCAAGACGCTCAACCACGCGAGCCTTGGGTCAACTCCTGAGGCGATCGAGCGCACCATCGCCCTTGCGCAACGGACCCGTGATGAGCTCGCAGTAGCCGAGCAAACTCAGTGGAACACCTATGGCCTTCAGCGCGTGTTTCTCTCTCTGTTAGAGTCGCTTGAGCTACGCGAAGACGCAGTGCCCAACGAGCGAGGAGAGGTTGTCTTTTATAACCTTGGACAGTTTAGCCAGCTCATCTCAGACTTTGAGACCATTCACTACCACTCGGCCCCATTGGAGAAGTACGAAGCCTTTGCTAAGTTTTTGCGCCACGGCGCGGTGAATGAATACGCTGAGGGATTGCAGGCCAATCCGTACGCGAGCCCTGACGCCGTGCGGATCATGACCATGCACCGCGCGAAGGGGCTTCAGTGGCCGGTGGTGTTTTTGCCTGGGATGATGAGGGGGCGGTTTCCGAGCAGCTGGCGGGGCTCGAAGACGGCGTGGGAGATTATTCCTGAGCGCGGGGTGGTGGACGCGGCGCGGTACCACGGAGACTTAGAGGACGAGCGACGTCTCTTTTATGTGGCGATGACAAGAGCGCAAAAATTCTTGCTCGTGAGCTGTGCGCCCGTTGCAAACTTTAGACAGAGCGAGAGCCCGAGTCCATTCTTTGAATGGCTGAAGCTCTCAAAGCACGTTAAAAAAATTAACAAGTTATTCTCTGAGCGGCCGCGTGTGCCCCCAAGAGCAAAATCCAGCATCGCGAACGTGACGTTGACTTTTAGCGAGCTGAAGCACTTTTTCGAGTGCCCATACCAGTTTAAGCTCCGTGTATTGTACGGTTTCAGCGCCCCGATCGCCGAGGCCCAAGGCTACGGAAAATCACTGCACTCAGCCCTCGCCGAGATCCATCAACACGCGATTGATGGGACAAAACTCGGTCCCGACGCGGTAGGTACGCTGCTGCAAACGCACCTGCACTTGCCGTACGCGAGCCCTTCGGTGCAAGAATCTCTTAGCACCTCCGGGGCCAAGGTCCTTCATGCGTACTTAAAAAACAACGAGGCTCTTTTGGATCAGCTCGTGTTCGCAGAAAAACCGATTGAGGTCAGCCTTGGCGGCGGCGTTCGCGTCGCGGGACGAATTGATATGGTCTACCGTCGCGACAGTGATGAGCTAAGCATCGTGGATTTTAAGAGCAACGCGCGATCGCAGGCCGAAACGGTCACTGAGACGCAGCTTCATTTGTATGCGTTGGGCTATGAAGAGCTGACGGGCGAGCGGGCGGATTTTGTCGAAATTTGGGAGCTCGAAGAGCAGCGAAAGAAGCCTCGCTCGGTGGATGATGACTTCATTGCGGAGGTTAAAGCCCGAGTGAAGAGCGTCGCGACGGCGCTGCGAGACAACGAGATGACGGCAACGCCAAGCCCGTACAAATGCGGCAAATGCGACTACCGTGCGATGTGCTCAAAAGCGGTGTGAGGTGCAGTAGGCGATGAGGACTTAGCATCTTCGTGGTTGCGATGAGGACTTAGCCTCCTCGCGGATGCGATGAGGACTTAGCCTCCTCGCAGTTGCCTTCGCGCAAGGAGCGCTCAGGGTCCCCTTCGTCATTGCATTCCTCGGGGGTCGTTGGTGAAGCTGTGCGCGTATAAAAAGATGCGTGTGAAGCTAAAGGTCGCGGAGATCATCCGAATGCAAGTTTTGTTGATCGATCGTACGTTCTAGCACCGCAAAAGCATCTCCCACAAACCCGAGGAATGCCAATGACGAGGGACCCTGAGCGCTCCTTGCGCGAAGGCAAATGCGAGGAGGCTTGTCCTCATCGCATCCGCGAGGAGGCTAAGTCCTCATCGCGCACTGCGCCAGTGTGAAGCTACTTTTGAAGAGGCTAAGTCCTCATCGCAGCCACGAGGATGCTAAGTCCTCATCGCACCATACGAGGATGCTAAGTCCTCATCGCAAGTGCGAAGCTACCCGTGATAACAACTGCGAAACGCAAGCTCTGACCCACGCCACCACCGCGGCCCGAGAATCTTCATCTCACCGCAACCGGTTCTTGCTCAGGCTTTCTGAATCCAAGTAAGCTCACGCGCTCTATGCAACTCACGGTGGACCCCAAAGCGCTCGATGAAATTTTGGCGCTCCAGTTTCTTGTTGGCTGGGCCGGCGAAGGTCGCTGCGAGCCCAAGCGCCTTGGATGGTGGGACACGGACATGGTGGATGAAGCCGGCGGGGGTGATTTGTTTCGAAGACTTATGCCCGTGACGCACCAGTGGGCTTCGCTTGAAGCCGCGCGTGAGGCGGGTCGCAGGACAGACTCGAAGTCCCGTTTGCTCACTGCAAAACCAGACAATTTGCGGACGCTCTTCTTTTTGGGCTTCGAGCAAGATGAAAAACTCATCGATCGACTGCGCACGCTCAAGCGCACCGACGGTGCCACGCCGAAGGATCTCCTTTCGCCGATGGCGCTGGGGGGCGAATTTGCAAAGGACCAGCTCTCTAGTGCCCTGAGCAAAAACGGAAAAATCGCGTTTGAAACCACCCCCACCGGCCGACACATCAAGGGCAAGGCGCCTGCGAAGGCCGAAGAGATGGTCAGGCAGCTGGCGGGGGCGCTTGTTCCTGTTGGGGCACAGTATGCGATGGCGTACTATGTGTTGGCGGGGTGATCTGAGTGGGGACTCGAGAGAAGTCTGCAAGCACTGAGGGGACAGTCCATGCGCCGATACCACCGACCGACCCACCTGCCGAAGAGACAACCATTCACACAGGGATCATCCGGCTCGCGCTTGGGATCGAAGAGTCGCGCGGCTATTGGGAGTCCGTCGATCTTGACCTCGCGATTGGCACACGTGCGAAAGCAGCTTTTGAAAAACGCTGGTTTGGCGGCAAGAGTCACGAGCGCGTGAAATTGTTGCTCGCTAATTTCGCACACCGATACGATCGCTTCACCGACGCCATCGCGACGCTGCACCGCTGGCGCGCAATGGACATGGACACCCGCCGCGCGCTCTGCCACTGGCACATGCAGCTCTCAGATCCGTTGTACCGCGCGTTTACGGGGAGGTTTTTGATCGAGCGACGGGGGCAGCTGCGGCCAACGGTTGATCGTGACGTGGTTTTTCGCTGGGTCAAATCACTCTCTGCCGATCGCTGGGCCGCCGCCACCACCATGCAGATCGCCACCAAGCTGATCGCCGCAGCAACCGAGGCGGGCCTCGTTGCGCGTGCAAAAAATGCGGAAGGCGCAAAGGCGTTGAGCTTTCCACACGTGACGGACGAGGCGCTGACGTACCTGCTGTACCTACTTCGCGTGACCCGATTTGAAGGTACGTTGGACCAAAACCCCTTCTTGATCTCTGTCGGGCTAAGCGACGGTTATTGCGATCAACGGTTGCGTTCGCTCAGCGCCCTCACCTATCGTCGGATGGGTCAGCTGGTTGAGATTGATTGGACCTACCCCTCTCTGGGTGCGTGGGCGGAGGCAAGCCTGTGACAGAAGTGACTGCAGCTAGTATCTCAGAAGATTCTCTGGTCGAAGCGATCGCGGCGCTGCGTGGTGACCTGCTCGCTGAGCAAGGACCGTCCATTAGCACGATGCGCAATTATCGCTTTGCCATTTTGCAGTACCGCCCCGAAAACGAGTTTGTCCTGCGCTCAAAAATTCGCGCGCTCACCGATGAGCTCAAGACCCGCGGCTGGGGAGTGCTCTCCATTTCGCTGCAGAGCTTGCTCATGGCACGGATTCGCGCGACGGGGCCCGAGGCGCTTGCAGCGTTGATGGAGCGCGAACGGCGGCTGTTTGCCCGGGATCCCGCGCGCGCCCTTGAGCATCTGCGCGAAAAGATCGCTCCGCACATTGAGGGCCCCGAGGGGATTGCTCTAGATGTCACGCGATTGATCACCAACTTTGCCGACGAGTATCCCGATCAGGCAGACAAGACCTTGGTGCTCATCGGTAGAACGGGCTCGCTGTACCCCTTTTTTCGCTCGTCTGCGCTCTTGAAGCACTTGGACGGCAAGACCCAAAACATCCCCGTTGTGTTGCTCTACCCGGGCACGCGCAACGACGCGACGGCGCTGTCGTTTATGGGCATCATGCCCGCTGATCGTGACTATCGACCTCGTATTTATCCGTAAAAATCCACATGAAAATTCGCGAGCTGTTTCAACAGGACGTGACACGTGACATCGCTCCGGTGGTGTACTTTCACGAGCAGAGCCCATCGAAGCTGCAAAAAGAGGTCGCCGAGTACATCATCACCGGCGGCTATCCCGCTGGCGATCCCCGCGCCGCCCGATACAACAAAGGCGACGGAACCAAAGCCAGCACCGAGGGCATTCACGAACAATTTGTCCACCTGCTCGAGGGCATCGCCCGAGAGATGAACAAAGAGAGCGGGCCAGAGCTTCCGGCCTCGTGGATCTCGGGGTTTTATGGCTCGGGCAAATCGAGCTTCGCCAAACTCCTGGGGCTCTCTCTTGATGGGGTGACGCTTCCGGACGGGACACCGCTCGCGAAGGCACTGTTGCAGCAAGACGACTCACCCCGCAAAGATGAGTTTCGCACAGCGTGGAGCAAGCTCACAGCGAAGCGCGAGACGCTCGCGGTGGTGTTTGATATCGGAGCGGTCGCGCGAGACGGTGAAGACATCCACTCAGCGGTGCTCAGACAGCTGCAAACGCGCTTGGGGTACTGCAGCAAGAGCAACCTGGTGGCCGAGCACGAGCTGCGGTTAGAGATCGACGGTGTGTGGCCGACGTTTTTGAGTGCTGCGCAAAAAGTATTGAAAAAATCCTGGCAGATTGCGAAAGAAGAAGAGCAAGCCGACGACCATTTTTCGCACGTATTGCACGTGATGAACCCCGAGTTGTACCGCGACCCCATGAGCTGGATTGACAGCCGCGCCGGTGTGCGCTCGGGTGCTGCGCCCGCTGAGGTCGTCGGTCGGATACAACGCATGCTCGACGCGAGGGCTCCGGGCAAGATGTTGTTTCTTGTGGTGGACGAGGTCAGCCAGTACATCCACGAAAACGTCGAGCGGATGCTCAAGCTGCAGTCGTTTGTGTCTGCGTTGGGCCAGAATCTCAAGGGCGTTGTCTGGATCCTGGCGACAGGGCAGCAGCGGCTCGAAGACGCCGCGATGGGTCCCACGCTCGGAAAGCTGAAAGACCGGTTTCCGGTCGGGCTGCGGGTGCATCTGGGATCGACCAACATTCGGGACGTGATTCACAAGCGGCTGTTGAAGAAAAAACCAGCGCACGAAGCGATGCTGCGAGAGCTGTTTCAAAAGCATCGAAGCCAGCTCAAGCTCTATGCGTACCGCTGCGATGAGCTGACCGAAGAAGACTTCGTCGAGATCTATCCCATGTTGCCCGAGCAAATTGATTTGCTCATGAAAATCACAACCAGTCTAAGCGCACGAAAGTCTCGCAAACAGGGCGACGATCACGCCATTCGTGGACTATTGCAGCTGTTGGGCGAGCTGTTTCGCGAGCAAAAACTTGCGGATGGCGACGTCGGGCAGCTGGTCACGATCGACGCGATGTATGACGTGCAGCACACAGCGCTTGAGCCCGATGTGCAAACGACCTTGATGCGCACCTTTGCGCATCCCGAGGTCCGCACCGATGAGCTTGCGAAGCGTGTGGCCAAAGCAGTCGCGCTGCTAGAGCTCATTCAGGATGGCTCAGGCGCGACCCCCACCACGCAGCTGTTGATCGCGCAGTGCTTGTACGCGCGGCTCGGAGACGCAAACCAAGAGCCCACCGTTGTGCTTGCGTTGGACAAGCTCAAGGCCCTGAGCCTGGTGTCGTACTCTGAAAAAAACGGCTACAAGATTCAGAGCTCGGCGGGGCAAGAGTGGCAACAAGAGCGCGACAACTATCCGGTGACCAACGAGGCGATTGTGAAGATCGTTCAGGACACACTCAAGACGCTCATCGGCTCTACTCAGGACCGCGCAAAGTGGAAAAACCGGACTTTTCCCTGGGCGATTTGGTTTTCTGATGGCGCTATGGCCAACGACGTGAAGCTGCAAGACCAGCGCGACGAGTCCACAGTCGCAGTGGACTTTCGATTTGTCCGCCGAGAAGAGCTGGGCTTAGCGAGCTGGGTCGCCAAGAGCGATCAGGGACCGCAACGCAATCGCATCTTGTGGGTCGCCGAAGAGGGCGGCGAAGCTTCGGATGTGGCCCGCGAGCTCGCTCGCTCGCGATGGATGGTCACACGCGCCAACGAACGCGCGCAGTCGCTCTCTAACGCAGACGCGTCCCTGCTGCGCGAAGAGCAAAACCGCATGGACGGTCTTGAGAAGCGTGTGCAACGCGTGGTCGGTGACGCCTACCTCAGCGGGGCTGCGTATTTTAGAGGCCAACATCTGCAACCCCGCACCCTTGGCAACTCCTTCAGCTCGACCCTCGCAGGACTGGCGAACCGAGCGCTTCCAGAGCTTTATCCGCAGCTCTCAGAGGTCTCGGTGGACCAGAAAGAGCTGCTTCAGTTGTTAGAGAAAGACCTGAGCGGGCCTTCGCAAAAGTTTTTGCCCGAGTCCCCTCACAACCGTGATGGCTTGGGGATCCTTGAGCTAGATGGCCGCAAATACATGTGCACTTGCACAGGCGTGATCCCCGCGAGGGTGGCCGATGAGATCCAGCGCAATGGTGGGCTGTCTGGGCAGAGCTTGATCGCGAGCTTTGTGGGGCCTCCGTATGGATATACTGTAGACCTTATCAAGGCGTGCGTCGCGGGGCTGTTGCGCGCGAAGAAGATCAGGGTACGTTTTGAGTCTGGCAATGAGGCAACCTCGCATGGCGATCCGGGGGTGAAAGACCTGTTTACCAAGGACCGTGAGTTTCGTCGCGCTGAGTACTTTCAAGCGACGGACGCTGAGATCTCGCCCAGGGATCGGGTGGCGGTAGCGAAGTTTTTCTCGAAGTCACTCAACGTTGAGCTTGAGCCCGAGGATGAGCTGATTGCAGACGCGGCGTTTGAGAAGTTTCCTGCGAAAAATGCGGTGCTTCGTGAGCTTGAGAGACGCTTTGGTGAGCTGCCTAGCCGCCCAGGACTGCCGATGGTTTTGCAGAAGCTCGGCCGAGCTTTAGAGGACTGCCTGCGCTCGCGCGAGATGCAGAAGACTATGGTGGCACTCAAGCGCAACCTTGATGTTCTTCGTGATGGGCTTGAGCAGCTCGGGTTGTTGGCAAGCGAGCTCACCGATGAGGCCATCGCGCCGTTGAAGCTCGCGCACAACGTCCGAGAGTATCAACTCGCGCAGCTGAGCGCGTTTGCGCAGACCGCAGGACTTGAAGCGGACATAGAGGTGCTTGTACAGCAGCTGAAGTCCGAGCGTCCCTGGCGCGAGGTGTCCAAGCTCGGCCCCGTCATTGAGCGGATTCAAGCGCGCTACGTTGAGGTGCGACGTGGGCTGCTCAACGCGCAAAACACTGAGCTTGATGCTGCACGGGGTCGGGTGAAGGTGCGCCCTGGGTTTGCAACGCTCAACGCTGAGCAGTCGCGTGCCGTGATGCGCGGGTTCTCCGACGCCGTCGTGGACACAACGAGCGACGCAGTGTCGCCGACGTTGATAGAAGTTCGTGATCGGTTCGTGAGCAAATTTGCGGGCGCTGAAGCGACAGCGAACGACTGTTTGGACGAAGAGTTAAGCCGTCAACCAGAGCAGCACGTGGTGAAAGTAGAAGGCAACATGCGTGGGCGCGAGGTCGAAAATCGCGCGCAGCTCAAGGCGCTGTTTGAGGAGATCGAAGAGCGCATTGGGCCTCATTTGGATCGAGGT
>JANNCG010000662.1:0-1954 GCA_031386385.1 Myxococcales bacterium | reverse complement strand
GCCCGAGCCGAGGCGCATGTGTTGCGCCAGTTGATGGATGCTCGTCGACCTCGGGGTTTTCGATGCGGTTGGGATCGTTGTCTCATGGAGAATGGTCAGTTTGTCACCTATGCGCTGGCGGAAGGTGGTGCGCAACGTGACGCCAATTTGTTCACCCCCGGAGACGGTGTCACCCAGGTGCGAACAGCTCAAAGGGTGTGCACTTTAGACCAACACGAGCGGGTCCATTGTCGTGCGCGAGCCGGCGTACAAGCGCCCGCAGTAGCAGTAGACACAACGAACGAACTATCTCAGGCAGGCAACGCTCACAAGATTGCAGCTACTGAAAACGCTGTGTGTGTCCTGCTCGAAAATCAAGAACTGTGGTGTTCTCTCGAAGCAGAACGACGGCTGAGTGCAGGGGCGTGGACGCTCCAGTTGTCTCATGTGACCGACTTTGTTTGCACTCGTACCGAGATATGCGCGCTCACCGATGATCATGTTGTTGCGTGCCGAACCAACGCTTTTCGCTCATCAACTCTTGGCTTTGTGCCGTGGGTTCTGCCGGCACCGGTCCACCAAATCGTCGCGGGTGAAGAGCACATTTGTGTCTTGGATGACTACGAGACCGCGTGGTGCTGGGGTGAGCCGAGCTTTGGTCGATTGGCAACCATTCCGTCAATCAGCACTTTTTACGCCGTTGATGTGCCGGGTCGAGTGCGTGTTGCGGTGACGGGTTGGGGGCATTCGTGTGCGCTGACTGAAGAGAATCAAGTGTACTGTTGGGGGCTCGCGTACGACGGACAGACTGGGGATTTGCAGGCCATTTTGCCGCGAGCGACGGGCAATATTGGACGGTATCGCACGACGGCGGTTCCACATCGGGTTCCATTTGCGCTTACGATCACACGCCTTGAGAGCTTTGAGAGGTGGACCTGTGCCTCGCATGAGAGTCAACGTTGGTGCTGGGGCGCGGTCCCCAATGCGTGGATCTCAGGGATTGCGACGCAACAGGGCGAGACAGTGTGCGCCACGCCAACGCTGGTGCGACAACCCGCGGCCCAGTCTGCCCATCAAGCGTTCATCGAGCAGACTCAAGCGTCCTATGCACACCAGTGCGAAGTTCGCGATGATCACCAAGTCTACTGCCGGGGCAACAACTCACACGGTCAGGTGGGCGCTCACGCATATGGTCTCGACGAGTGGGTCTCTGTACCAGGGCTGCGGACTATGGTCGGAGTGACCGTCGGAGCAGCTCACACCTGCGCCTGGAACAAATGTGGATCGTTGTTTTGCTGGGGCTCAAACGACTATCAGCAGCTTGGATTGTTCGGACGGCGAGATCCGAGAGTTCCTCAGCCGGTGCTGTCGTCGGCAGTCTCTGAGGTGTCTCCCAGGGAGTCTCCACAGTGAGCGCTACGGTCGCTAGAGGGCCGATGTCTTGCCGCTGGGTGTTGACGGGACATATGTTGGGAGTTATGGCGATGTTCAGCGCCCAATATTCATGCAGAACGCTGGTCCGTTCGGCCATTCACCGCCCGCTGTCCGCCCGCGTTGAGTCGCCATTGCCCATCTGTGTTGACCCTGTCCCGGCGCTCGACGACCTGAATGCAGCCAGCTGGGGCACTCGAGCGCGTTACGTTCGCACAGGGGAACCACATTTTTTCGCGCTGGACACCGACGCGACAAGTACGTGCGGATGGATCGCTAACCGTGGACGCGCCTGTTGGGGACGGCCCTCGATCATTGGGGGCCAACCACAACAGGCACTCGCCTTGCGTTCGTTGCCCACAAACTCAGACACAATGTTTCTGTGGACCTCAGACGTCCCGACTTTTGCCCCACGCACTGACTCCTCGGGGATCTTCGATGACCATCGCGCAGGGCTGCCACTCTTGGAACTTGCATCGCGACGACGGATTCGTTTGTATCGATCGGGTTGGGAGAGTCCAGGAGCCACTGAGAATTCGCCAAG
>JANNCG010000635.1:0-4368 GCA_031386385.1 Myxococcales bacterium | reverse complement strand
TAACCATCGGCTTGAGTCCATCCGCCGCGCGAAGCACGACCCATTGTGGGAGCGGCTCATCTCCGCCGATGGTTAGTGTATCAAGCTCTTCGACGAACACCACTCGGTGTGGTCGATCGCGAAGCCCTGCCAGCTCGACAGAATGCGTTGTCATACGTCACGACGGTAGCATAGCCGAGTCCCCTCGATCTCCACGATCGCTCGCGATGTGGCTCTCGACGGTGTGGAATTTGTCGCGTATTCTCACCTGCTCTGAACGCTCTTCGCAGCCCAAATGTCCTCTGCCAGAATGGAACCCCCGGACAGAACCGCGCGTCGAGCATCACCACAGCGACGCCTAGGAGTCTTTGCCCACCGCGCGCCCCGAAGCCTTCGCCGAGTTGGCCTTCAACCGCAGGTTGAGCGCCTCGACCGCCACCGAAAACGCGAGCGGAAAGTACACATACCCTTTGGGCAAATGCTGTCCAAGTCCGTCCGCGACAAGCATCGCGCCGATGAGCACCAAAAATGCTAAGGCCAAGACCTTCACGCTCGCGTGCTTGGCGACAAACCGACCCACGGGATCGGCGAACGCGAGCATCACGCAGACGGAGATCAGCACCGCCGTGACCATCACCCACAGCTGCTCTGGTGGCACCATGCCCACCGCCGTGATAATCGAGTCGAGCGAGAATACCAGATCAAGCGCGACGATCTGCGCGATGATCTTCGTGCTTGATACCACCGCGTTATTTTGACCCTTCTCGCCCTCGTGCTCGCCCTCAACCTTTGCGTGAATCTCAAGAGTCGCTTTGGTTATCAAGAACAGTCCACCCATCAGCAGGATCAGATCGCGCCCGCTGAAGCCTTTGCCCCCCACCGTGAACAGCGCCGCAGTGAGCCCCATAATTTGGCGCACCAAAAACAGCAGACCAAGACGCAAAATGACGCTCAGCGCGATCCCTATGCGAGTGAGCTGCTTACGGTCTTTTTCAGCGGCACGCCCTACTAACACCGAGATAAATACGAGGTTGTCAACGCCCAAGATGATCTCCATCAAGATGAGCGTGAAGAGATCGACCCAGGTGGAGGCGTTGCCTATTCCAGAAAACACGGTTTAGACCACTAGCATTTTTCGCCGTCGCAACGCTATGCGGGTTCGACAGAGCCATTGTTGAGGTTTGGGGCCGAACCCACAATGCGCTCAAATTTTACACACAATTAGGCGATAGACCGTATCGATGCAAACCCCACACACGATCCTTTGCGCCGTTTCAATCTCGCTTCTAGCTGCTTGTTCGCCGGCACCCAACGGGTCCGATGGCGCGGTTAACGATGTACCGTCCAACAGTGGATTCGACGCCAGCGCCGATGCGTCGCCAATCCCTACGGACACTGCGATCGACACGCCCTCAACGCCTACGGAGAGTGGCGTGCCATCTGCGTACAATCAACTGTGGATCCCCCCAACGCTAACTGGCACCACATTTGATCTCACACTTAGCCCTTCGACTAAGCAGTTGCAGACCGGCGCTCCGACCACCACGTATGCGTTTAACGGTGAAAATTTCTGGGGGCCCACGCTGATCATGAACAGAGGCGACATGGTCCAGATGCACGTGAACAACCGTTTGTCTGAGACGACGACGACACACTGGCATGGGTTTCATATTCCCGCTGAAATGGACGGCGGGCCACACCAGCTGATCCCTGCGGGCACCACGTGGTCGCCACGATTTGTCGTCAACAACAACGCAGGGACGTACTGGTATCACCCCCATTTGCACCACCTCACGCAAGCGCAGCTCACCCGCGGCGCCGGCGGATTGATCATCATCCGAGATCCCGCAGAGGCCGCGCTGGCGCTGCCACGAACCTACGGAGTGGACGATCTCCCGCTGGTGCTCACAAGCCGAAGATTTGAAGCGAACAACCAGTTTGCACTGACGGGCGCCTATGGCGACTACATGCTCAGCAACGGAACCATGCGCGCGGAGGTTACGCTGCCCCGGCAGTTTGTCCGTGTGCGCATCCTGAACGCTGAGATGGAGAGGACCTATAACTTGGGATTCAGTGACAACCGGATGTTCTACGTGATCGGAAACGACGGCGGCCTGCTGTCAGCCCCGGTCGGCGTCACGCGACTGCCGTTATACGTCGGAGAGCGTGCAGAAATACTCGTAGACTTGAGCGCAGATGCCGTCGGAGCATCCCTTGATTTGCAAGCGTATAACAGCGGGCAGGCCCGCGACTATCCCGGTGGAGAGCCGGGACGAACAGGGATGTTTGGTAGCCTTCTGAACAACACCACCTTCAAGGTATTGCACATCAACGTTGGGGCCTCGACGGCCAACCCCATCAACCGACTCCCCGCATCACTTGTAACCAATACATTCTGGACCGACGCGCAGGTCACCAACTCTCGCACCCTTCGCATCACCGACATGGGGCCCGGAACCCCGTTCACCTTCGACGGCGTCGGCTACGCCGAAAACACTGTCAACCACCGCGTGGCTCTCAACGCCGTTGAGCGCTGGACCATCACCAATACACAGACATTTAGCCACTCATTTCACATTCACGACGTGCAGTTTCACATTGTCTCTCGCAGTGGCGGTGCCGTGGCCGCCTACGAGCAGGGATGGAAAGACGTTGTCAGCATCCCCACCAACTCATCGGTGACGTTCATCGCGAAGTTTGAAGACTTTGCCAGCGCCACCATGCCGTATATGTACCACTGCCACATGTCTAACCACGAAGACGAAGGTCTTATGGGACAGTTTCTGGTTCAGTAGTTCGCCGTTCTCGCCGATTGTTTCGCAGCACAACGTGGTAGCTTGGAGCCCGCCCGAGGATGAGACTCGTACACCGAATCACGATCGCGATTTTAACGACAGTGATGCTCGTTGTGGCGCTCGTCGCGGTGTCGCTTTACATCTCAGTCGAGCGAGGATTTTCGCGCTACGTTCAGAGCATCGAGCGCAACAGACTTGAGATAGGTGTGCAGAGAATCACTGAGATTTATCAGCGAGATCACAGCTGGCAAGCACTGCGCGACGAGCCGCGATTGCTCGCAAGGCTCTTGCGTCCGCAGGACGATCAACCAGACGAGCGCGTCTCTGATGGACCACCCTTTCGCCCCGATCAGCTTGGCCCACCACCTCCGTTTTGGCAGCGCCCACCGAGGCCAGAGCGAGATCCTCACTTGCAGGCTGCGCCCGGGTTTGCGCCGCCGCCGTTCGGTCCCCACGATCCCCACGGTCCCCATTCGGGCGGCCCCGACGGAGACCCTCTTGACCTCCGCCACCGAGTCTCGCTCTATGACGCCAACGAAGAGCGGATCGTCGGTACTGGCTCGTTTAGCACGGACCCCGTCAAGCTCGCGGTCGTGAGTGATCAACGCACCGTGGGGTGGCTGGGCGTGCAAGAGATACCCCGAGTCAGCAACGAGCTCGACCTGAGGTATCTCAAAGAGGTACGCACGCACATTGCCGGCGTTGCTGTGTCTGCGATCGCCCTTGGGTTGCTCGCGGGTTGGCTTCTCACACGACGCATCCTGCGCCCAATTGAGGCGCTCCGCGAGGGCACCAAGCGGCTCACTGCGGGCGACTACGAAGCGCGTCTAGGACTCAATGAACAGGACGAACTTGGGCAGCTAGCGAGACATTTTGACACCCTCGCGAGCACCCTCTCGGACGATGAGCGCTCGCGCCGACAGTGGGTCGCCGACACCTCGCATGAGCTACGAACACCCATCACGATCTTGCGCGCAGAGCTTGAGGCAATCGCCGATGGGATTCGCCCAATGAACGAAGCCTCGGTGCAGTCTCTGCACGCAGAGGTCACCCGACTCGGCAAGCTCGTTGACGACCTTGGCGAGCTGGCGCGATCAGACCGCGGGGTGCTCACGGTGAAGCGCATTCCAGTCGCAGTGTTGGACTTATTGCGCGAAAGCATCGCTGTGTTTGAGACGCGATTTGCGCAGCAAAATATCAGCACTGAGCTCAATTTCGAGGACGAAAATCCGTTGATTTTAGGCGACGCTCTTCGCCTGGGTCAGGTCTTTGCAAACCTCTTAGAGAACAGCCTTCGATACACCGACAAGGGCGGACAGCTTCGCATCACAGCCCTGTGCACTGACGATCGGGTCACCCTCCGATTTGAGGACTCATCGCCGGGTGTGCCACCAGAGTCCCTACCCCGATTGTTCGAGCGGTTTTACCGCGTGGATCCATCGCGCTCGCGTGAGCACGGAGGCTCGGGTTTGGGGCTCTCGATCTGTCTTCGACTGGTACAAGCACACAAAGCGACCATTCACGCAGAGACAAGCCCGCTGGGCGGTCTGCTCATTGAGCTGAATTTTTCGCGCTGGATCGAGGCACTAAAATG
>JANNCG010000562.1:0-6538 GCA_031386385.1 Myxococcales bacterium | reverse complement strand
CTTGTACGCTCGCTGAAGCACCTCACTAGGAACCGCTTGCATCTGAACTCACTCCTACTCGCTGACCTTGTTGGTTAAACACGCTTCGAAAACTCATCTTCAAGAGCCCTTGTAACACGGAGATTTTGCGAGCGCGAATGCGAGAATGTGTGCGTAGACTCATTCGCACTGCGCAAAACTCTTCTGTCCTTTGCGCCAATTCCTGCGGCGAGCCCTTTACTCCACCGCGACGCTTAGCGTGCTGCTTCCCACGTGGAGTTCTTCGGCGTCTTCGAGCGGGTAGGTTTTTCCGTCCACAGTGGCAAACAACGTTGAGTTCACCACGCTGAGAGTAAAGGGCATATCGCCCGCCCATCGGAGCGCACTTGTTGCGCTGTTGTCCAAACGAGCTTCAGAGCCGAGCAACAAGAGGGTGGTGTGTTGCTTTCCGGGTGCATCAAGACGCTCTAACCGCGCCCAGCTCGGAAGCTCACCCTTGGCGGACGCCGCTTGGGCAAAGCCAAATTGCACTGTAGGCCCCAACCCAATAATCCCGCCGTCGTGCAGCGCCAGACCTTCTTTGGTCACCGGCTGGTTGTCGACAGTGGTCCCGGCGTTGGTGTCTAAGTCTGTGATAAACGCTCTGCCCCCGCGCCACTCAATGGACGCGTGACGGCGAGAGAGGGCGCGCTCGGTGGCGGCGTTTGCCGGCGAGGGTGGGAGGCATTTGACCTTCACATGCGCGCTCTCGTCACGCCCCAAGATCACCCACGGACTCACGACCACAGTGACGGGCCCATCAAGCGCATCACTGATCATCTCAGCGCGCACAATCTGCGGCGCCCAAGAAGGTAGCGCCAACCGAAAGGCTTCATTTGGAATCCGCACTCCGGACACCGACGCGATCGCCTGGGCCATCTCGATGGCGGACTGAAAGCGGTCGGCCTTCTGTTTTTGCATGGATTTTTGCAGCAAGGGCTCAAGCTTGAGCGCCATCGGATCCAGAGTCTTAGCGAATGCAGGGACCTCGCGCACCATGTGTCCGGCTGCGATCTGTTGGGTGTTGTCTCCGGCAAATGGTGTGTTGCCTGAGAGCAGCTCGTACAAGATCACGCCCACCGCGTAGAGGTCCGTGCGCTCGTCGATTTTGTCTCCGCGCCACTGCTCTGGGGGCATGTAGTCCGGCGTCCCCAACACTGTGTTGGCGGCGGTGTGCATGTGCAGTGAGCCCTCTAAATTTTGGTCCGCTACCTTTGCGAGTCCGAAGTCCGTGAGCTTGACACACTCGCCCATTTCGGTGACCGCGAGCATGATGTTTTCGGGCTTTAAATCCCGGTGAATCACGCCCTTTGAGTGGGCCTCGCACAACGCCGCGAGGAGCTCTAAGATCCAGCGAACTGCCACTTCGGGGTCGATGGGACCGGCGGCGAGGGCGCTGTCCATTCCACGGCCAAGGACCGCTTCGAGGACGAGATATCGGGTGTCGTCTTGCAGCTTGCCGACATCAAAAACGCGCACGATAAAGGGTGAGCGAAGGGCTGATGCGGCTTTTGCTTCGCGCGAGAATCTCGCAGAAATCACTGGGTGCTTGGCGTACTCAGGGGACAGCACTGCGACGGCGAGCGTCAAACCGGTGAGCGAGTCTTCGGCGAGGTAAACGTGTTTGGATGCCCCACGGCCAAGCTCGCGGGTGATGATGTACCGGCCCGCGATGCGCGATCCTGGGGCGAGGTTTGCGGTGTCGAGCATCCAGTCGGTACTTTATAGCAGTGTCGCGAAAAAAAAACCGCGCTGCGGATAAGGCAAACGGAACAAAACGCCTTACTGTAGGGTTTCAACAGTGTCCGACGTGCAAACTGAACTAACTTCTGCAGAGGTCCTTCGGGACAAACTTCGCGAACGTGCCGCTTGGTGGGAAGATCACAAAGAGCTTGTGGTCCTGCCGTCTATGATGGGCGGCCTTGTGGGCGGGTACTTCACCGGGATGGGTGTGGCTGCCGTGGCGGCTCTTCCGGAGCTGGCTAACTGGTTTGGGTCCGTGTTTGGGCTTGTGTTGGTGGGCCAGTGGATCCAGCGCTATTATAACCCTCGCAAGTTGGTGGCCGCGCAGAAGCGTGTGGATGCGTTGAGAGAGAAGATCAAGCAAGCGCGGGAGCAAGCTGAGAGCGAGTAGCTTGGGTCTTCGAGGATAAGAAACGCAATTCGCAAGTAAAATAGCTCGCGGCGGTTGAAACATTTTGCGAGCAGTATAGGTTGTAAGCGAACTATAGACTCGAATCCGCTGCGCTCTCTGCCGGGATCACAGCCTGCGCTGAATCTGTGGGCAGCACTGTCGCGCTATCGGTGACATCACTCAAACCTGCGTCAGCCGTCGTGGTGATGGGTTGCTCAGGACTTGTCCTCACGCGAGGATAGCACTGGTGTTCAGTGAGCTGAGTCTTGATGCAAGCCGGAACACTCAACGCATCAACGACGCATCGGATCTCCCAATCTGCCTCGCATGTGGTCTCAAACGATCGAGGGTGAATCGTCACGGCTCGCCATTGCAGTCGAAGCTCTGCCGCTCCAGCGTCCCCTTGGGTGGCGGCCATTCTAAGAACCTCAATGGCCGGGCGATCCAGATCCTCAGGATTGCCCGGAGTGCTCACAAGTGCTCCGCCACAGACGGCGATGTCCGTGAATGGAAATAGTCCCGCCGGCGTCCGCAAAAATAGATCACAGCTCACGGGGCGAGCCGCCGCCAGGGCACGCTCGCGCAACATTGCCGCGAGAAAGGGGCCTACAGGTCGGCGAAATCGAACCGGCGAGCCGGGATCCTCTCCCTCAGAGCCAGCCCGCATGGGGTCGCCGCAATAGCATGGGTGATCGAAAACGTTCGCGTCATCGCGGCAAAAATCACGATCGAAGTTGTTGGCCAACACCTCACGACAGTAGCTTGCAATCGAGCGTATCGACGGGCCAGGGGTCAGTGCCTGCGGTGCCGCGTGTGGGATCTCGCTCGCGAGGGGAGGTCCCGTATATGCGGGGCGTGCCACTTCGACCACGCGTGTTCCGGCAGGGACAGTCCCATAGAGCGCAAATTCGCTCACACAAAGCTCTCTCCAGCTCGCGCGCGAGCCAGCGAGTACCTCAACGGCCGTGACGCGATACACGCCCGCCCCGCGATTGAGTGCAAACGATTGCATCCCTCGATTGTTCGGATCAAGGACGTACTCTCCGACGGTCGCGCTGTTGTATTGAACGCGGACTTTCACTAGGCGATGGTTCTGCGTGAAGAGGTCACCACCTCGGTTGTGATGCGTGAATCCTGCGGTCATCGCGAAGGACTGGACCGCTGCCCCATGCGGCACGGTGAGCTCAAACCAGGCGTTGACCAGGTCGCCGGTCTGCGAGTTCCACGCGGTCTCGGGGTCGTTGTCGGTGAGGTGTCCGGCGGCGGTCGCGGCGCCTGGCATGGAGGACGAGACCGTGGGTGAGAGAGCGAGGGAGGCCACCAAGTTGACACCGACGGGCGCATCGATGGGCGCAAACGAGTCGGTCGGTGTCGTAGGCACCACGGGCGTGATGGCGACGGTTGGGCGGCTCGTTGAGCCTGGTTGCAAAGACCCTTGCGATGGCCCCTCGTCCCTTGTCGCAAGGACCGCTGAGGACGGGGTAGGCGTCGTGCGTCGGCAACCCGTGGGCCACAACAACGTGAGGGTGATCGGCAACGCAACGAGCGCAGAAAACTGTGAATATACCCTAGCGTTCATGAGATGAATGCAATTGTCTTACTCGTTAATTCGATTAAGATAAACGGCGAAGTGAAACCGACAAACAAACGTTTTGCGTTCTGCTTGCGGACTGCGTGCAGCAGCTCGGCGATGCGTATCGTGCGATCAAGGATCGACTGCTCGCTGTGTATCCGTTAGCGGCGGGGCATCCGCAGTTTCACTGGTTTTTTCCGGGCTGAATCGAAGCGTCGAATGTTAGAGCCAGCGCAAGTGCAAGACTAGAATTTGCGGTATGCTTTCAGGTCAGTGGCTCCTGAACGACTTCGTGAACGGCTGTGGCTGCAGTGGCTGAACAACATCGGCGTCGCGCTCTCTCTCGGCTCGATCACTGCGGCATTGCTCACGCCGTTGTTTCACAAAGCACACATGCCATTTTTTTGGGACCTGTCGATTGTGAAATTTTCGCTCCCATCCACGGCGCTATTCGCCGTTGCTTGGATGGTCGCGTTACGAAGCCCTAAGACCGTCGGCAACGGTTCGTTTCGTGCTGGTTGGCTGCTCTCTCCGGTGTTCGCGATGCTCAACGCTGCGCTCGCATGTGCCTTGGGGTTTTGGCTTGATTCGAGTCCGGTGGCGGATCTAGCTTTCGCTGGAGTATCGTCGGTGGCTCGATTTTTTTATGGGCTGATCGCTGGCGCGACGGTTGGCATGATCTTTTGGATTCCGGCGTTGATTGTGACGTTGTTGTGTTTTGGGATACCGATCGCCAAGGCTCAGCGGCTCGCGAAACAGGGCCTCGCGGGCGAAGAGCTCGGCGAAGAGATTATCGGGTTCACCAGCGCGGTGATCGCAGCCGTTGCTGGCTTGATCACGCTGCTCTTAGCCGCCACACGCCCGGAGTTCGCGCTCAGCAAAGGCCCATGGCAAACCTTGCTCGCGTCCGCACTGGCCATCGCTGCGGGTGGCGTTGCGGGTGTTATTGCGGCGGCCAAAACGCTCCAGCGAGAGTCGGCGCGACGGGCCTTCGTGGCCGACGAAGACGCTGTGAAAATTCCACCCCTTCGCTTGGATCTTACACCGGAGTCCAAACGACGGCCCTTTGTGCCCACCCTGGAAACGAAGAAAATTTCGCCTTCGCACGAGGACGTCACACCAGACGGGGAGGCCCTCGTGCGCGTTGAGCCGGAAGAGATTGACCACCGTGTGTCCGACGACGACGACGACGAAGACGCTGTGGCGCAAGTCAGCGATGACGGTGACGTGGTGCCAGCAAAGACCAGTGCGGTGAAATAACTATTTCAGCCACGACATGCGGACGATCCACGAATGAATTTGCTAGTAATTTTGCGAACTCGGAGCAGCTCAGAAGTGGGTCGATGGATTGGGAGAGAAGCTGAGGTCGACAAAATTGGATACTGGTACTTCAGCTCGCGAGGCTGAGCGCGGTCGACGTGGAGGCGTCTGAATATCCACAATACAAGTTATGAGCGATAGTTGTGCGAGCCCATCATGCTTTGAATCAGCGTGCTAACGATCCTGCGGTACGCACTTCGGTTGTACCCAAGCTCACCGAGCGCGACGGCGCATCCGAAAAAATCTCCTGCGGCGAGGCCAAGAAGAAACAGTGTAGGAGCCAACGGGATTCCGCCTGGCGTCCCGTGAAACACTCTCGCGACCCCAGCGCCGCTTCGACCACCAGGATCTGCGAAGGGAGCGCCCACCAAGAGATCCGCAAATCCATCCCGATTGATGTCCCCAGCGCCCGCGACTGAATATCCGAGATAGTCCCCCGCTGCGAGGCCTACAAGCAGTTGTCTGGGCGCCATGGCAATCCCCATCGCGCTGCCGTGGTACACGCTCGCTGTCCCCGAATCCATGCGTCCGCCAGGGTCCGCTAAATACGCCCCGACAACGAGATCGCCGAAGCCGTCAGCGTTCACATCTCCCGCGCTCGCCACTGAATTTCCAAACAAATCGCTCACTGCGCCCCCTTCAAGAACGCGTCCCACAGCCATCGAAATTCCCATCGCGGTCCCATAGTACACGCTTGCGGTCCCAGCATTCACTCGCGCGCCTAAATCAGCATAGCTCGCCCCCACGACAAGATCGCCGAAGCCATCACCGTTGAGGTCTCCAGCGCTCGCAACAGAAATGCCAAAGCTATCGCCGGCCGCAACGCCCTCGAGGATCCGCGTGGCAACCATAGAAATCCCCGTCGCGCTCCCATGATACAGGCTTGAGGTCCCGACATTCACGCGTCCACGAACATCGGCTTGCGCATCTCCAACAACGACATCGCCGTAGCCATCGCCGTTCACATCCCCTGCAGTTGCCACTGAAATACCAAAGTAATCGCCTGCTGCAACGCCTTCGAGAACCCGCGCGGCGCCGCCAATAATTCCCATCGCGCTGCCGTGAAATACACTCGCGGTCCCTGCTTGGAGGCGGCCTCCAGGATCAGCGGGAGGCGACCCCACTAGAAGATCCCCGAAGCCGTCCCCGTTGACATCGCCCGCGCTCGCGGCGGACCTGCCAAACAAATCGCTCGCAGAGGCTCCTTCGAGGACCCGTGTTGGGGCTGCGGAGATTCCCATCGCGTTGCCGTGATAGATGCTCACGGCTCCCGCGCTCATGCGTCCGTCTGGAGCCGCGTGCTGCGCCGCAACCACAACATCGTCGAAGCCGTCGCCGTTGACATCAAGACGGGGGTTAACGCTTGTGTCAATAAGTCCTGAGTTGTCTCTCGCGGGGACGTGAAAGAGCCAGGTAGGGCTAAAAGTTACGCTCGTTGCCATCGCCACCGTCGCGCGAAGTCGCCAAAACACCACTCCATTTGCAGGCAATAC
>JANNCG010000463.1:0-1830 GCA_031386385.1 Myxococcales bacterium | reverse complement strand
CGTCACAAACGGCCGGATCAAGCGTGGGTCGAGCACGAGGTTAAACACGTTGAGCGGAGTGCTGAGGTGCTCGGGCTCGGCGACGAAAGTATGCATCAGCTTCATCGCTGCATTGTTGGCGTGCAAGACGTCGTAGTTGGGGCTTAGGACGGTGAGCGGATAGGGCTCGTGGTGCGCGAGCATTTTTTCGATCACCCACAGCGCCGATCCGCTCAGAGAATCGCTGGGCGTGTTCGCAAACTTGCTTGGGTGTCCGGCCGCGATGAGCAGCGCGTTTTTGTCCCGCATCGAGAGGTCCATCGTCTGTGCCAGACGCAGGACCATGTCCTCACTCGGCTGCGCGCGACCGTTCTCTAAGAAGCTCAAGTGGCGCGATGATACATTGGCCATCAGCGAGAGATCGAGCTGCGAGAGCCCGCGCTTGTTGCGCCAAAACTTGAGCAGCGCTTGAAACATCGCGCCATCGGTATTTTTGTGGGTCATCGTTAGCTGGTGACAACAGTACCGCGCCAAAACAACCGAGTCGCTTACCTCGCGAGGTAATTGCGAGCCCAGCGGAGTGCGTCCATCTTCGCCCTGGTCGCCACCGGTCGCACAACGCAACGGACCTTGGCGCTTTCAGGAGCTCACAATGGACGAACAAGCTTTTACGAAAATGTTTTTGCAGGGACCCACACGCACCCTGTCTCTGGGACACACCGAGGTCGCGAGCTGGAGCGTGGGCCAGGGCCCCGATCTGCTCTTTGTGCACGGCTGGCCGCTGTGGGCTGCGACCTTTCGCCGCCTCGCGCCATTTCTTGCACCGCACTTTCGCCTGCATTTTTTCGACCTTCCAGGTGCGGGCTTCTCGCAGTGTGCTGATTTGAGCAAGGTGAGCGTCGGCGAACACGTCAAGACCCTCGGGGCGGTGGTGAAGGCGCTAGGGCTCACGGACTACGCAATCTTGGCGCACGACAGCGGCGGTGCCATCGCACGGTTGCACGCCGCCACGCACGCCAACGCCAACGTCAACGCCATGGTCCTGAGCGGAACCGAGATCTCAGGCCACCAAGGCTGGCAGCTCACGTTGATGATCGCGATGGCGCGCTTGGGCCTCGGCAAACAAATGATCGCCGCGATGAAATGGCCTGCAGTTCGTCACTCTCCGTTGGGATTCGGCGGGTGCTTTCAAGACCCCAAGTACAGCGACGGTGAGTTTAAAGAGTTGTTTTTGGACCCGATGTTTAAAAACGGCGGCGATCAACAGCTGGCACTGTTGCAACAAACCGATTCAAAAGCGTTTGCTGGCTTGGCCGACGCCCATCGTGCCATCAAAGCACCAGTCCGGTGTATTTGGGGCACGGAGGATCCGTTTTTTCCCTTGGGGCTGGCAAAGAAAATGCTGTCTGAATTTGCTGGCGAAGCGACGCTCAAAGAGCTCAAGGGCGGCCGTCTCTTTGTGCACGAAGATCGCCCCGAAGAGTTCGCACAGGACGCGCTGGCGTTTTTGCGTCGGGTCCACAAACCAGCAAGCGAAACCCTCGCGCTCTAAGAGCGGACATACGCTTCGTGGCTCGCGTGCGATGAGCGGGTAGTGGTACGCTCGCGCCGATGAAAACGCTCTCACTCGCCTCACTCACTCTCGCCACATCGCTCGCGGTCCTGAGCGCCTCCAGTGCAGCCCAAGCGCAGTCGTGCACGATGAACCGCCGCATCGCTGCCAGGGTGTCCGCGATCCTGCGTCCAACCGCCCCGGCGTGGGCGCGGTCGCGTTTTAATCCCACGCGGGTGGTGACTTATTAGCGAGAAAACCAGCGCCCGGTTAAAATTTTTTTGGGGTAAGCGTTGCTT
>JANNCG010000450.1:0-2261 GCA_031386385.1 Myxococcales bacterium | reverse complement strand
TCGTGTCCGCACGTGCACTCGCGATGTCTTCGTCAGTTGTGGAATCCACTGAGCTCGACGCATCAACAGCGCCGTCATCTGCGACCACGACGTGGCCGGTGCAAGCAACGAAAAATAGAGCGATGGCGATTGCTGGTTTTCGAGATGTGATAGTGTTGGCATTATGGCAAAGGCAAAAAAGGGTGCCAAGGTAATCGCACCTAAAAAACGGGCGCGCTCGAAGAGCGCAACGGCGAGCAAACCGGCTAAGCAATCGTGGCAAGAGGAGCTCTTAGCGCTGCCATTGAGCTTTGAGAACAAGATCGATCGACCCGTTGGGGACGTGTTGTTCGAAGCTTCAAATCTTCGCAAGACTGCGAACAAAGAGTGGGCCGCGCTCGAGAAAAAGAGCACGCTTCCCTCCGACGCGCTCTCGCAGCTCAAGCACCGCGCCTCACACCTCGAAGACGCCGAAGACCTCTGGAACAACCTCCGCAAACGCCGCACCCCTGGCACCTTGGCCAAGGCCCGCGAAAAGGGCCGCGAGCTTCGCGCCGACACCGTGGCAGCTCTTCGCTACTTTCTTCGCGGCGACACCGAAGTGCAAGCGCGAGTTGAGTCCATTATTGAGGGCGACGGCGACGCAGATCTCATTGATGATTTGCGCAAGCTCGCAGGACTCGTCGATGAGCACCGCGGGGCTCTGGCGAAGGCCGATCTGCCAAAGGCAAGCTCGGATGCGTATCGCAAATGTGCTCAGACGCTCACTGAAGAGACCAGCGAACGCGCGAGTGACGTAGACGCCGCAAAGGCCCTCGCGCTGCGCAACCGTGCGTACTGGTCGCTGCGTGGTTGGATGAGCGAAGTGCGCGCTGCGGGTCGGTATGTGTTTCGCAAAGACCCTCTCACCGCCGCGCGCTTCGTAGACGGCCTGTCGAGCAAACGCGCTCCCAAAGCCGAACCGAGCGCTCCGGTAGCCGACAAAGCCAAGAAGTAAGCGCCCACCCTTACTCCGCGCCCACCCACGAGCACTCCGCGCTCACGCACGAGCACTCCGCGCGTCGCAATAACCTCTCCCTGCCCTGCAAATCCCACTCCGCGACGCAGCGCGCCCACTGGGCACCCTCCCGGACCGCGCCCACTAAGTCCCGGAGCACCCACACACGGTCCCGGAGCGCTCGCCGGAGGTCCCGGACGTGCAAATTCGCAGCACAACCCCCCAACTCTGCCAATCTACCGTGCAGCGATCGCTGCGGCGATCTTCGCGTGAGCCTCGACGTTGCTCTCTCCCTCGACCTCTAGGATCAGCCGCTTGACCGACTCATGCTCAACGGTGATTCCAATGGTCTTGCTCTTGTCGTGCACGTCGTAAAAACAAATCTCGCCCTCGACGGCGAAGTATCCCGTGGCGAATTTGTGCGGCCAATAGCCACCCGCGAGCTTCATCGCGTGCGCTGCGTTGTCGGGGTCAGCGATGTTGGGGTTAACCTCAACACCGATCACATGCGTGAGCGGAATGGTGAGCGAGCTTCGCAGCGTGAGCAGCTTGTCCCAACCATTCATTGTGACAACGAGGTTGCCGTCTTTGATCTCGATACTGGCCATGATCTTTGAGTCCCTTCGAACCGTTGAAGTGTTCTCACTAAGGCTGAACTTATTTGTCATGCGGTCAAGCGCAATGCGCTCATTGGCCGGAGATTGGTGGCGCTACCGACGAGATCTCGACGCTCTTCACACTGTGCTGATTGCGGCCGTCGAGCCAGCTCACTAAAAGTCGCGAGGGGCTGCAAAAATACGCGCGAACTGCGGCGCTGCGCTCTTGCGTAAACCATCGAATCTGCGGAAAAATATCTGCGGTCCACACATCACGCATGCGGATCTCGTCGTTGGTCGCGTCGTCGTTCATCGGTGGAAACGGATGCAACAATCGTGTGTCGAGGACGCCCACTCCGAGGCGATCGGCACAAATCGCGATCTGCTCGTCGGCGCCGTCAAGGTGCCAAAAATCTCGATCACCCGGCGCGCCAGGGCCCGTGTACTTGCCCGCACGCCCGCCGGCCATGTGTAGCTTCGGCGGAAACCGCTTGAGTGTCCTTCGTGCAAATAACGAGAAATTGCAGACGTATCCCCCCATTCCGGTCGCGACGCTGACCATAAATTCACCCGCGAAGGCAATGGAGTGAAAATCTTCATCGCGCATCGCCTCGGGATAGCTTCGCACGGACTCGATCACGGGGGTTCGCGGGTTGGCCACATCGAGCACAAACATCACCGTGGCCGCC
>JANNCG010000437.1:0-3297 GCA_031386385.1 Myxococcales bacterium | reverse complement strand
GGATTCCCGCTGTGCATGGGATTGATGCGGGTGGCGGAAACAACGACGCCGCGGCCCTCTATCACGTAGCAAATGTCGCGCGCGCGTCGAAACGGCGAGCCAAATTGCTGGTCATGATCTCTGACGGACTACCCACTGAGTGCTCTGCGGCCGCGCTGAAGCACCTGGCCAAGCAACTCACTGTTCGCCACAAAATGTGCTGCGCGCAGATCGCTGTGCAGCCGCTGAGTGAGGTGCTGTTTCCACACTATGTCGAGTGCAATGGTCCCGACACCGACGTGGTTGTCAAGCAGTTTGGACGCATTATTGAGGGGCTTATTAAACGCGCGATGGGCATTCCGGCATGATTTACAAATGGCTCATTGGGCTAATCATTTGCAGTAGTATTGGCTGTTCACAGCCGAGCAATACCGGGGACGCATCGGGGATCGACGTCCTCGATGTGACATCCACAGAGCAAGACGTCGCCACCATCGTGGACCGCGTGGTGGTTCAGCGGGATGTGCCCACGACGATCGCCGACGCAACAGACCCTATCTGCGCGCAGTCATTGATGCCTCGCTGGACTGGCGCGGCGCTAAGCACCAGCGTTGTGGTCGCGCCCGGTCGTCGGCTCGAAGATCTTCGCGCAGCGCTCGCGGCCAACCCCGCGTCGCTTGAGCTGATACAGCGCGCTCGAACTCGCGCAAGACCCGTGGGTCCCCCAACACTCGCACTTGGCGATGACAGCGGCTACCAGGCAGTCAGCAGCACATTGTTGGCTCATGCGTTGGTGGCTTGGTACGATCACGATCAGCAAGCAAGCCAGCGCGCCGCAGCGTGGATGTCTGCGCTCGTGGTCACGCCCCAGTGGCTGCAAGCCGCGCCCGAGGTGATGATCCGAGTGGGCGCATCGCTCGTGCTCGCGTCTGCGGCGCTGGATCTCTTGGCTGTCGATGGCGGTGTCCCGTTTGAGAGCGCCCGAAGCAACTTTGCGCTCGCCTGCGCAACGATCGGGGCATGGGTCTTTTCGCGGGGCTCGATTTTGGTCGCGGCCCATCCTGACAATCACAGCGTTCGCATGGGGGGCGGCCTGATCGCAGCCCTGCCCTGGACCACTGAAGCAGAGCTCGGAAATCGCGTTGAGCGGGTCGCTCTCTCCATGGTGGCCAACGCTTTTGCAGTGCAAAACAGAGGCTTAGTGGGATGGGCGGAGGGGTCCATGTATTTGCAGTACGCGCTTGAAACGACTGCTATTTCACTCGCAATGTTAGATGCGCTCTGGACCGCACCGACGAACGAAGTGTGTATGCGGTGCGGTGAGCTCCCCCTGGCGCCGTGCGGTTTTGGCCCCATCACGGTGAGTCGGCCCCGTGAGTGGCAGCAGCTCCAAAACGCGTTGCAGTGGCTCGTGCATTTACAGACCGCGAGGGGACAAATTGTTCCGGTGGACGACAGTCGGTATCGGTCGCCGCCAGCGCCGTTGTTTGAGCGGCTGACGGGTGAGTCTGGATATCCGCGATGGTCGCCGACGAGCCCGTACGGCAGTGTCGGTCTGTCGCACGACGTGGGACCCGTAGAGGCCTTTGCCGCCCTCGAGATGCGACGCCCCATGACAGTCCCTCCGTCGGTCATCGAGTCGGCGGGAACGTCGCTCATCCATCACCGTATGGTGGGCGGTCCGATGGTTGAAGCCGCGCTCATCGCAGAGCCGATGGCGGCGCTCGGAAACGGGCACGAGCACGACGATCCGCTCTCGATGTTTATCTATGTCAACGGCGAGACAATGCTCGGCGGATCGGGCTACTTTAGCTACGAAACACGCGGCCCGTATGCGGCGCCAGAGGCACACAGCCTGCTCACAGTGGCGGGCGTTTTTCCGAGGGTTATGGAGTTTTTGCCGTCGTCCATCAGCGCCGTCGGCGAGCGTGTGGTCGGCAGCTGGACCTCGGGCGCTATCGCTGTTCAACGTCAAGTTGGGTTTAGCAACGACGACGTCACCGTCACGGACACGATCACCCTTGATCGAGAGCAGACCCTCCAGTGGTACTGGCATACCCGCGGAATGCTCGCCGCAGGACGCAGCGATCGATGGACAAGCACCTGGTCGCCGATGGACTCTGCGACGTGTGAACTGCTCCCACAGACCACGCTTGTGCTGAGACCGTTTACCTCTATGGGCATGCACGTTGATGACAATCCCAACCCGGTTCCGCATGCGATTTTGCAGTACTCTGCAACAGCTCCGGCGGGTATCTCTTCGGTCACCTGGCAGTTTCGCTGTCGCTAACAGCGAGCCTGTTGGCTACCACCTAACCGGCGCGGGGCGCTCAGCTTGCGCGGGATGGGTCGAGTTGTCACCAAGCTGACCATAGAGATTATCGCCAAAGCAGCACACACCTCCAGACGTCATACGGGCGCAAACAAAATTCTCTCCAACCGAGACCTGCGCGACTCCTGAGAGGGACGCAACGCCATACGGAGCGCGGCCCAACTGGGTGCCATTCGTTTGTGGATTTTCAGCTCCGACACGACCCCAACACCAAAGCTCGCCCGTTGTTTTCACGGCGCACCCTCCGTGTGGACCCAAGCTTACCTGTGCGAGCTCTGTGAGGCCACGAATGGCACGAGGGATGTGCACTTCAGTCACGTTCTCGTTGCCGAGCTGCCCCGCAAAACCCTCGCCCCAACACCATGCGGTGCCTTCGACGGTGGTCGCGCACGCGAAGTTGTCGCCTAACGCGATGTCGGCGACAGGTGCGCTAAGGCCTTCGACGCGCGTAGCTGTTCGACTTCGAGTAAGCCAACCCGCGCACCAGATGCTTCGGTCTGCGTGCAGTCCGCAGGTAGCGCCACTTCCCGCTGCCAATTGGCTCACCGTTTGTGCCGCGCGTGGCGTGACTGGATGCACTCGCTGCGTGAGGGTTCCGTCACCAAGCTCGCCAAATTGATTGTGGCCCCAGCATCGCACTCGGTGGTCCGCTCCAAGCGCGCATGCGTGGGTGTGACCCACCGCCAGCTGGGTCGCGTGGTCAATCCCGCGCACCAACGTGGGACGGTCGGTATCATTGGCTCCGGTGCCCACTTGGGCATAGTCGTTTTCGCCCCAGCACCACACCGAGCCGGCACGCGAGAGCGCACAAGAAAAATCCCAACCCACACGCACTTGCACGATGTCAGTAAGCCCCTCCACGACAATCGGAGCGTTGTGATTCGAGCGTGTTCCATCGCCAAGCTGGCCATCGTAGTTGAAGCCCCAGCAGCGAACAGTCCCGTCTACGAGAGCGACGCACGCGTGTCCACGACCTGCGCTTAAAT
>JANNCG010000422.1:0-3493 GCA_031386385.1 Myxococcales bacterium | reverse complement strand
AACGCCATCACCAGGCCCGAGCGCGTGCAGGACGTCATCCCAAGACTCGGTAGCGGCACGAAATATCGGCAAAATTCCAGGGCTACAGGCTCTCCAGACGGCTTGAGTGCACGCCATTGCGTAGGCCCCTTCCATCCCTGGAGTCCACTCCATTGGGGCCATCCATCGGACCGCTTCTTGGTCACTCAACCCCAGCGCTCTCGCTGCCATCCATCGAGCGACGGGGGCATCAAGAGCCACGACCGCCGCAGTGGCGCTCAAGAGGGTGTTGCTTGTGACCGAAAAGATCGTCGCGATACTTGGGCGCTGCGCGAAGGCTTGTAAAAGGGTCTTGTGCGAATGCACTTCGGGCAGTCCGAGGGTGTACTCAACGTCGTCAAAAAGCGCACCAAAGCGAGGATCGAGCGCCTTGCTCGTCGATCCAGACCGACGAGGATCTGAGAAGAGAGTTCTGGCTGCAAGCGAGGTCAATGCGGCCTGTCGTCGCGTCCACTGAGGGAGCTGTTCGTACGCAAATCGTTGAGCGCCAGTCATCGTACCGCTGGCTTTATACCCCACTCGCTTGCTGCCAGTTGCTTACAAAATCTCCCAAGCGTCCACAACGTCTGCGGTGTCTTGTTGGCTCTGCGTAGCCAGTTGAGCAGATCGTTTTTGGCGGACCCCGTGGAGGTGGTTTTGTTCGTCATCTTCAGCGGTTGCTTCGTTGTCTTGCTCTGGGGGTTGACCAGTGTTTGCGCTTGCAGAGCTTCGCTCGACCCCAGACTCTGCGCTGCGGTCGGATTGGGTCGTCACCGTGATTTCAACACTCTCAAGCCCGCGCTTGCTGAGCAGCTCGCGGATCTCGCCGAGGTCTGCGCGAAGAGATCTCGCACCGTGGGGATCTTGCGCGATGAGCTCTACCTGAACTTTTCCATGAGTTTCTATCGCGCGTAGCTCGACTCCACGGTGAGGTCCATGCCCCAGGGTCGCGTGCAAACGAACGGTGCCTCCAGCTTGGCCGACTTTTACGTTTTGCAGTGCTCCCGAATCAAGGGCAGGGGCGGGTGCGTGTTGGGTGGCTCTGACGGTTGCTCGGGGCACTGCGGGGCCTGGAGAGCTAAACTGACCCACGATAAAACTGCCGTCGGGTTGGGCGAGCAAACCGCCGTGGTGAGATGTTGCGTGTTTGTTTGCGCTCTGGCCGGTTTGTTTGTCGTGGCCCTTGCGTTCTGGTCGGTCTGTGGCTCGTTTTGCGGAGCGATCTCGCGCGATGTCTTTGAACTGACCCCCGGATCGGCTCGGGTCAGTGGTCTTACTTTGAGGACTTTGCCCTGCAGAAATGCGCTGAATGGCCTGGACTGTCATAGGCCGAGGTCATCCACCGAAGTGCAATCGTTGTTGCGATCACGAAACAAAATCTTTCTCATCGCAGTTTGGGGGCAAACCGTGGCACTCTCCGCGACTGTGCGACAGGCGGATCAATACGTAGGCCGCGAGATTCTCTCTGGGCAGTTTCGAATCGTCGAGCGTATTGGCTCTGGCGGGATGGGTGCCGTGTACAAAGCACAGCAACCCTCGATGGATCGACACGTTGCGGTGAAGATCTTGCACAGCAAGTTTACAAATCGTAAGGATTTGGTCTCGCGCTTTTCTCGCGAAGCTCGCGCGATGAGTCATCTGACCCACCCCAACACGGCCAAGGTGTTTCTCTATGGCCAACTTGAGGACGGGTCTTGCTACATCGTGATGGAGTACCTTGAGGGTAAAAACCTCGGGCAAATGGTGCGTCACGAAGGTCCTATGGACCCGGCACGTGCGATCGGAATCTTGCTCCAAGCGTGCGCAGCCCTGCAAGAAGCCCATGAAAAAGGCATCGTCCACAGAGATCTCAAGCCGGAGAACATCTTTCTGAGCAATCTTGCTGGGATCAAAGACTACGTGAAGGTCTTGGATTTTGGGTTGGCCAAGGTGACCGACCGCGAGATGCGTCCTGGCTCAATGATCTTGACGCAAGAAGGTATGGTCTTTGGGACCCCAGAGTTTATGTCCCCAGAGCAAGCGCAGGGTAAGATCCTTGATGCTCGAAGCGACATCTATTCGCTCGCGGTGATCTTGTACGAGCTTGTGACCGGCAAGCTCCCGTTTGATGCGAAGACCCCTATGGACTACGTCACGCTGCATGTGCAGGCGACGCCGCTGCC
This sequence comes from Myxococcales bacterium, assembly GCA_031386385.1. Taxonomy (GTDB): domain Bacteria; phylum Myxococcota_A; class Polyangia; order Polyangiales; genus JANNCG01. Next base: position 1,313 of record JANNCG010000422.1, on the reverse strand, counting down.
GATCGCGACACGGGCGTTGGGGCGGACTTTTCCTCCCGCGCTTCAGGGAGTGCTCGATAAGGCGATGGCCAAACGGCCCGACGATCGCTACGCGTCTTCCGCTGATTTTGCTGCTGCTTTGCGAAGTGTGCTGCCTGCAGGGACCCTCGCGCAGCTCTCAGAGAGCTTGCCTGCGGGGACGATTCCGACCACGACGGCGACTTCGTCGAGTGATCCGCTGGCGTTTGAGCGGACTACACCGAAGCTCGATGGACCCTCACCGGATGTGATCAACGCAGCGAACAAGCTCGCGTCGACAAAGCCTCCACCCAACCCCTCAAACGAGGACGTGGGCGCACGAAAGACCCTCCTTGGGATCTCGCGCGGATCCGGGATCTTGTTGCTTGTCGGGCTTGGTGTTTTGATTGGCGGGCTGGTCGCCGTGGTGATCGCGCTTGTCTTTGTACACTGAGAACTCTTGTGGTTCTCCTGTGATTTTATTGATCGATAACTACGATTCGTTCACCTACAACCTGGCGCAGCTGCTTCAGAGCTTGGGCGCAACGGTGTCGGTGTACCGCAATGATGCGATCTCGGTGAAGCGAGCGCTCGCTCTCAAGCCCTCGCACATTGTGTTGTCACCGGGACCCTCAACACCGCAAACGGCTGGGATTTGCGCTGAGCTTGTTCGCGCGAGCGTGGTCCCGACGCTGGGAGTCTGTCTTGGGCATCAGGTGCTCGCGGTGGCATTTGGCGGTGTGGTGCTTCGTGCGCCGAGGCCTGTGCATGGATTTGCCTCAGCGATCACTCACGATCGACGAGGGATTTTTCAAGGTATTTCGCCATTGTTCGCCGCCGCTCGGTATCACTCGTTGGTGGTGGACGAAGGCTCGCTCCCAGACTGTTTTGTCGTGACAGCCCGCGCGCTCGACGATCCGACGGGGCCAGTCACCAACCCCCGTGGCGTTGTGATGGGAATTTCACACCGAGAGCGGCCCTTTGTGGGGGTGCAATTTCATCCCGAAAGTGTTCTCACCACCGAAGGGCCTGCAATTGTGCGAAACTTTCTTCGATGAAACGATCTGCAATGAAAGTTTGTGCGGCGGTGTTTGTTTGCGCGTGCACTCCGCCAGTTGATCGAGGGCAAGATGGATCGACAGGGACCGACGTGCCCTCGCGTCCCGATGTTCGCGTGGTGGCTGATGCTTCGAGCCTCCCGACCGAGTGCGAGCCGGTAGACACTGACGTGCTTCCCGCAGGGAGCCAGTGCATTTTGACTGTGACGGGACAAGCCCTCGCAGAGGGCGGGATGCCTTTTGCTCGCAAGGGAATCA
>JANNCG010000390.1:0-2004 GCA_031386385.1 Myxococcales bacterium | reverse complement strand
GGGGACGATATTCCCGCGCAGCTGTTGTTGGATGACCATGAGGTAGTGGTTAAAATCATCCCATGGGATTTCATCACAGCCAGACCAAGATGATGGATGCGAGGGTCGAATGAGAACGTAGATCCTGCGGACCGCGCTTGGAGCGGAAGCCACTTGGTCCATGGTTGCGCACACCGAGTATACGTTATGAGTAATCGAACATGGGTCTGCCTCACGTGCAAAAAATCGTATCGTCGCGATCAAACCCTCGCAGCCATTTCGTGCGCTCTCTGCGGCGAGAACTGCGAATATGTACACTGGAAGTTGCACATCCCGAGTCCAGCGAAAAAGCGCAAATGGGGCGTCTTTTGGACCGAGTATCTCCAAGAGAAGCGCCTGATCGAGCAGTTCAACACCAACCCGAATCTGAAACACGTGAAGCTGAAACTTCTCCACATGCAGCTGATCAGGCGATGAGCCTTTAGAGTCGGGCGAGCGACAGCGGACGTGTGGGTAGGCACTTGCGGTAGCGCAGCGACGTGTTTATAGCGGGCGGCGCTCACACGTTGCCCCTAAGCACGCGCGCTCGTTGCGTCGACCGTCGCGCCGGGGCAGATCGAGCCGGAGACCCAAAATGTACACATCCCTAAACCGCATCGACGTTGAACTCGAGCCACGCGACGGCCGCGTGCGTGTCGTGCAAACGGACCATCGTGATCCCGAAGAGATCACCGCCAGCCGATATCTCTCGGTGGTGTTTGCGCTTTCGCGGTGCTTGATTCCGTTGAGAACGAGCGAGCATCTCTCTGTCGTGTATCAATGCATCGCAGAACCGCCTGATTTTTTGCGCGAAGCGGTGAAGGCCGCTGGAGCCGAGCTGTGGGTCGGAGACGATATGTCGTTTTTCGGGCAAACGACGCCGGTGCCGCGCGTTGACGTCGCGACCGTTGGGACGCTTTTGAATGCTGCGATGCACGAGCTCGCGATCGCCGGTGGATTTTCGGGCTCTAAGCCTCTCGATGCGTTGCTCGCGGCTGAGCATAACTTTCAAGTGTTTGGGTTTCCGGATCCCGCCGATGAGGAGGGGTATTGGCGTGCGGTTGTGTTGCTGAGTGCCTTCGTGGGTGAGGCTCTCCGCGCTCCCGCGGGCGGAGCGTGGGAGTACAATCCCAAAAACCCTGGCACCTTTCCATTCACGTACCGTGCTCGTTTTCAAGGAGATCGCGCGACGATAAACCCACTGGGCAAGGCGCTGAAGTTCATTCGGCGCAGCGACGGCGATGAGCAAGAGCCAAGTATCCTCGTGAAGTGCATCCTCGCTTCGCCGTAGTGTTCTGGTTGTGGCGTACATTGGAGTTGTCGCCTAAACGCTGGTATCTTTCGAAGCGCGCGTGAACCATGAGCGTTGATGGACTAACACTGCTGATCCCCGAGAAGGCTGACGTTGAGCGTGACGCTGTCGCTGCTGCGTGGCGAGTTCACGGAGGAACAGTGGTCCGGCTCGATCGGTTCTGGGATCCGCCGCGCTTGGATTCGGAGCGGACACGTGTGTACGGCAACGACACGTTCTGCCTCGTGCTGCAGCAGAAGCTCAACCTCGAGCTGCACTCTCCCGCGGACGACCTCGTGCTCACAGTTGCAGATGCGCTGACGAAGCGAGCGCTCAACCGACAAACCATCGGTGATTGCTCAACGCTCACCTATCCGGTGTTTGTGAAGCCCATCACGCCGAAGTTGTTTCGGGCGCGTGTGTATTGCTCGGCAGATGAGCTGCATTCTGAGTGTGCGGGACTCGCCGTCGAGACTGCCATATTGACCTCCGAGGTCATCGAGTTCACGGCAGAGGTTCGCTGTTTTGTCTTAGATCGCGTCGTGCTTGATTGCGCCATTTATGAAGGCGAAGGCGACCGTGATGCGGCCACCGCATTTGCCCGCGACGTGGTCGCGACGATCTCAGGACCGAGTGCGTACGTACTTGATGTTGGCCTGATCCCGGGTCGAGGCTGGGCGGTCGTTGAGTTTAAC
>JANNCG010000385.1:0-2922 GCA_031386385.1 Myxococcales bacterium | reverse complement strand
GATGGGGGACTTTGGGAGTTGGGGTGTTGGAGGAAGGGGTTTTTTGGGGGCGAGTTGTGGTTGGTCGTGCGTTGAGCGTGGCAGTGTACTAAGAGAACAGGAACGCTCTTATGCCGACCTACGATTATCAATGCAAAGCCTGCGGACACACGTTTGAACGGGTCCAGCGGATCACTGAAGAGGCAACCAAAGACTGCCCCAACTGCGGAAAGCTTGAGGCCTCGCGGCAGATCAAGCAGGCCAATTTCATTTTGAAAGGCAGTGGCTGGTACGGGGATTTGTACAGCGGTGCGAGCAATAAAAAAGATGGCGGCGCGTCGGCTGCCGGGGTTGCGTCTGAGACGGGTGCGGTTGTGACTGTGGCGGGTGATGCCACAGCGGCCAGCCCTAGCACGAAGGCCGCTCCGGCTGCGTCGACCGAGTCAACATCAAGCACTCCGAGCAGCACCAGCTCAGTGCCGGCGCCGTCGACGGGATCAAGCGGTAGCTCAACAAGCTAACGGGGCGTTGAGCTTGTTGAGCGGGTGCTCTTACCTACTTGGCGGGCTGCTTGAATGCACGTCGCATGGCTGTCGCGGCGTCGAAGTAGGGCTCAAGGGCAGCGGTGACAAACCTGCTAATTTGCAGGTATCCATGTGGAAGACCACCATAGTGTTTGTGCTCGACCTGCACATTGGCCTCGGTCAATCGCTTCACAAACGCAAAACCCTCATCACGAAGTGGATCGAAGCCGCCGGTTTGCAAATGGATCGGTGGTAGCCCCGTGAGGTCTTCGGTGAACAGCACAGACACCGTGGGTTGTCGCTCATCGGTCCCGGCCGGAAGGTAATGCCCCATGAACCAGTCCATGGATTTGCGTTCGAGAAATAGACCCACGCCCAGAGCGTCAACCGATGGTTGCGTGCGAGTGAGATCCGTTGCTGGATAGATCAGTAGACCGATGGCTGGACGAATTTTGTCTCCGCGTGTGGCGATACAAACGAAGGCCGAAATAGTCGCACCAGCAGAGTCGCCACCGACGGCAATCTGCGAGGGCGAAATGTGAAATCGCTCTGCGTTTTCAGAGATAAAACGAAACGCTGCGACTCCGTCACGCGTCGGCGCGGGCCACGGATGCTCTGGCGCGAGGCGATAGTCGACCGCGATGACAACGCAGCCTGCAGTCCCTGCGAGATTGCGACACACCTCATCGTGCGAGTCGAGTGAGCCAACCACAAAACCACCCCCGTGAAAGTACACAAGCGCCGGGGCTGGAAGCTTGAGTCCGTGGGGGCGATAGATGCGAATGGGAAGTGGCCCATCGGCGCCCTGGATGGTGTCGTCCACGACCTCGGCGATCGGGGGTGGCGCCGGAGCCAGAACTCTCGCGGACTGCTCGAAGAGCTCACGCGCTTCGGTGACCGGATGTGTGTAGAGTTTTGTTCCGCCAAAACGCTGCTCGAGAAACAGTAGCACCCGTACTTGTGGATCCAGTGTGTCGTTTTCGTACGAACGGGTTGGAACAGACATTTGATCGCGCAAAAACTTGGGTGCACGCATGACAGCGCCGACGAGCGCGCGCGAGGCTTTAATAGGAGGAGGTTTCATCAGATGGGGGCTTCTTTGGTGGCGCGGATGGTATCAACCTCGGGCCAAGTTGCGCAGCAATAACGCAAGCTGTGCACGATCTGCAAGGAGCCGCTGCGAGCGTCGATTATGCGCTGAGCGGCGAGACCGATAGAGCAGCTCGCGCGCAATCGCAAACAAAGCGCAGGCATAAAATGCCCTTAATTTGCTCACAGAGTGAGCCTCGCTCTCATTTGAAGCGAAGGCCTCAATCAACGGCCGGTCATGGTCGTGAACATTTGCCCACAAAAGCCCTAGGTCCCAGCCCGACGCATGAAACCCGCTGCACTCAAGGTCAATCCAAGCGAGCGCGCCGTCTTTGCACTGCAAGACGTTGCGCAACAAGAGATCGCCGTGCGAATAGCACACGCTGTTATCTCCCGTTGCTTCATCAAGGGCCGCAAGGGCATCGTCCACCGATTGAGCGTCCAGCAACTCGAGCTCGCACGAGCGGCGAAGTCCCTCAGTAATCCACGCAAGAGGGGCACTTGGATCTTCGAGCAAACGTTCACGAAGCTTGCTCTGCGTAGACGGGTTCGGGGACGCGAGATCCTTCGCGCGAATCGCAGCAGCCTCGCGCCACAACGTAAGTGAGTGCAAGAGCATGCTTAGGACTGAAGCGCCTAGGGGGTGTGTTCGCTCGCGAGTGAGACTCAACGCGACGGCGGAGTCAAAGCGTGAAAGGATCATGACCTGCTCGACTTCGGCTGCAAACAACAGTGTTGGGATCCGGACCGGGGGCGTGGTGAGCTGTCTATAGATGCTCAATTCGCGTGCGAAATACCAGTCCCACGGCTGTATTCTCGGCCCCAGAGTTTTCGCGATCGCGGGCTTGCCGTCAAACAACCCTTCAACGAGGGCACACTTTGCTGTGCGAAAAGGCGTCCCCGTGACGACAAAGTCTGGGCAGAGACTGCTGAGACGAGTGCAGAGATTGTTCAGCGTCTCGGTCCAGAGGTTAAGGCGTTGCATAGGCGTAGGCGGGCTCTTGAATGTTTGTCAAAACGCGATATGGTTTGGCATGCCAACGTACGTTTACGAGACCATTGTTGAAGGCGACGAGATTGCTGAGCGTTTTGAAGTGCGCCAAAAAATGAGCGATCCAGTTTTGATTGTGCATCCAGAGACGGGCGTTGCGGTGCGAAAAGTTTTGACGCCTGTGATGTTTAACACCGGCTCAACAAGCGGCAGCAAGAGCAGTCCCGCGAGCGCTCCGTCAACGGGCGGTTGTCGCTCGGCGTGTGGATGTCACGGCGGCGGGAGCAACTGACTTTTACGTCCGACGTTGAAGCATTTGCGCGACCTCGACGGCAGCGT
>JANNCG010000362.1:0-6923 GCA_031386385.1 Myxococcales bacterium | reverse complement strand
ATCATGGTGCGTTCTCGAAGAATCGCCCGACGCGGTGCTCGCTCAGTTTGTTGGTGCGGCGCAAGGCGAGATCAACCAGCGATTTTGGCGCGAAATCTACAAGCGAGAGAACGCCTCCGGAGGTGAAAGAATCTCTGGATGGATCAACGTGCTGTTTCCCTTTTTGGGCGACAACGGAGTCGCGCTGAGCAATCCCTTGGCCACCTTTGGCGAACACTGGCCTGAGCACTCGCTCGAAGGCAACGGGGTGAAGCAATTTGCGCCTGGGCTTGTCAGCGCGCCCTTCAATTGGAAGGTCATGACGGTCGATCAGCCAATGTCCTTGGTCGCTGGCTTTGCCGGCGTCGCTCAGGACCCCACGGGCACAGTACGCACCCGTGTTGGCTGGGCCGTCACGTCGCGAACGGATTGGCGACACTACGCGATCCTCCCCAACGGAAACATTGTGCCTGGCGTGCCATGCCTTATGCTAAGACAAGGCGAATCCCCTGAAAATTTGCAGGATATTGCTGACGAAACTACGCATCTCGCATCCTGGGGAATCGAGCTGTCATTCAAGCAGTCCGTTCGCTCACTCACGGGACTCGAGCGCACCGCGGGGCTTCAGTACGTCTTTCTACTGTCGATCCCGATCGTGTCGCTTGAGCCGCTGCGCAATCACCAAACCCTCGCGCAACTTTCGCTCGCACAGTGCGACGGCGTGAAGGACATTTCGGTGATCGCTTCGCTACCAAATCTTAGAAAACTCGCGATCAACCACTGCAACCACGTCACCGATTGGTCGCCACTGCTCTCCCCATCGCTCGCTGCGCTCGAAGAGCTGTCCTGGTTTGGCGCCTCTGTCCCCAACGGCTTTGTCGGGATCCATCGTGGGCGCGACGCGGTGCAAGACATCCTGTACAAGTACCGAGCGAGTCGGCAATAATCTCAGTCCGTTTGCACTACGGATTAAAGAGGCACTCGTAGCCCCACTCAGCCTGTGAGCCACCGGAGTTTTGTACCGTCCTCGTCCCACTGAGCGCAAACGGCGAGGCAATTTGGCACTGGGCATGAGTCCATTGCAGACAGTTATTGGATCTGCGTGGACCGGCTAAAATACAATCTTGTGGCAAGCTCATCGCTGGGTGCAAGACCCGTCGCAGATGCTCGGGTCGCAGACACACACCGCTAACTTCTCGAGTCATGACATCAAATCGTACGGGCCCCATTCCAACATCGCCGGTGCGCTCGCAGATCGCGCTCAATCGATCCATGCAACCGGCGCTAAACGGACTTTGGCCATCGCAATCGCTGCCTGGCGAAGTGGTAACACGCGGTGCTGAACGAACGGCGAGGTCGCTGACACAAACAAAATGCAGTTGGTTTTCTGGCGTCGTTTCAAGTTTGATCGGCCCCCAACCAGTGAGGTATCCACGGCGGACACAGAGCGACTCGGCCGCTTGCGAGCACGCATCGATCTGCCTCACATCGTAGGCGTTTGCCCGCGTGCAGCTCGACCCGGTGACCGCGAGTTCCGAGTCCGTGATCGAATGGACGGCAATCGGGCAAGCCGTTGCGGGGCACATCATAGAGCTCAAACATGGCTGGCCTGCGCCTCCGCAGCGCGACGGAAAACACTGCGTACCGATCCGTGCGTAGCCCGCCCGACAGTTTGGTGCCGACGTGCAAAAACCGCCGCTGCAGGTGTTTTGGTCACCCACCCCAGGATTGCATTCGCGGTCACACGCGCCGCAGTTCGCTGTTGATGTCATGAGATCTACGCACGCACCCCCACAACGGGTCTGTCCCGGCGCACAGGCCAGCGCGTCGGGTATTGCTACCGTTGTCGTGTCGACCGGGCCATCTTCTATCGCCACGTCCTGGCCCACAGCGTCCAGCATCAACGCAGCATCAGAGCCTTCGGGTTTGCGAACTATCCTCGGAAGCAAGCATCCTGAAAAAATCAGTGCAAGCACGGATGCCGCCGAGAATGGACGAAAGACCATGTGTCAGCTATTGCAGCAAATCGGTGCCCACGCAACACGCCGAACATCAATAAAGCGCCAAAAAATTTGTCTACCCTGCACAGTTTTATCTCCGCTTGCAGAATTGTACCTTCATCGCTGAGGCGTTGATGAGGCTGCGAAAAAGCAATTGACGAAGCAACGCGGATCTATGGATCCGCCGCCTGTGTGCCGACCCCAACAGCACCGGTCGCTGCCGTACTCGGCGTCCGAGGCCGAATGCGATCTAAGTGCGTGACATACCATTGATCGCCCCAGTTAATCAGGACGTGAACTCGCAGCGAAACCTCGCGGCGATTGACCCGTACAATCAACCGAGACCCGTAGCAGGACCAGTACGGCAGTCGATTGGCTTCGCGCCCGATGCTCATCCACGTACAGGTGTTCGAGCGCACAAATCGCACAAACTCTACGGTCGCTCCTGGTGCGAACTGCGCACGATAGCCGTCCATATCCCGTCGGTACATTTGCACAAGTTGCGCGTGATATCGCCGCGCTCCGTTCATGTCCTTCACCGCGAGAAATGGGTCAAGTGGCAAGAAAAAATCCAGCGCCATGTCGTTGCTCCCGCCTGCGGTGAGCGCGCGAACCACGTGCTCTGCGCGGGTCGACACGTCGCCGTCGGGAGGACGAGTGGATGCTGCGGTCAAATTGGCCGCATTTTGCGAAGGAATCGCGACACTTGGCCATTGATCTGCGCTGCCCCACGATGCGTAAACAATGAGGCACACTGGGGTAAAAAACGTCGCTCGATAAAACAGTCTGCGCATGGGGATTTTAGCCGAGAATGAATATAGGTGATTTCAACGAGACAGAGAGCAGAGTATATCCCTTAACCTTCATGAGCACCGTATTGGTCACAGGCGCCACTGGCTTTCTCGGACGACACACAGTCCGCGCTCTCACCGCTCGCGGTCTTATCGTGCGAGCGATGGCCCGCACGCCTCCTCGGGACTTTGCAGAGCAGTTTCAGTGCGATGTTATCCGTGGCGATGTGCACAACGAAGAGCTGATGGCCAAAGCGATGGAAGGCTGCTCAGCGGTATTTCATCTCGCGGGGATGGTCTCTCGAGACCCAAAGGACGCCGAGGAGCTGTTCAAAGCTCACGTCCACGGCACCCGAGCCGTGCTTACGGCTGCGCGAAGCAAAGGTGTGCCCAAAGTGGTGTATGCATCCACAAGCGGGACCATCGGGATCTCTGAGAGCGACTCGATCGCGACCGAAGCAGACGACGCCCCGGTCTCGTGGATCCAGCGATTTCCGTACTATCGCGCCAAATGGATCGCAGAAAAAGAGGCGCTCGCGGCCAACAGCTCGGCGATGCAAGTAGTGAGCGTAAACCCCTCGCTGCTGTTGGGACCGGGAGATGTTTTAGGTTCATCAACAGACGACGTTCGCCGATTTTTGGATCGCGCAATCCCTGCGACACCACGCGGCGGAGTGGCGTTTGTCGACGCCCGCGATGCGGCCGAAGGACTCGCGCTCGCGCTTGAGCTCGGCGTTGGCGGCGCGCGGTATCTGCTCAACGCAACCAACATGAGCGTTGCTTCGTTTTTCTCAAAACTGTCCCGAATTTCGGGCATCGACGCACCCATGCTGATGCTGCCAAAGTCCGTCACGCTCGCAAAAGCTGGCAACGATTTGTTTTCGAAGGCCGTCCGCGCCGTTGGCGGTGAGCCGCCCGTTGACAGCGCGAGCGTCGAGATGGGCCAGCTGTACTGGTACGTCAGCGCGGAGAAAGCCGAGCGCGACCTGCGCTGGTCCGCCCGAGACCCCATGCAAACTCTCAGTGACACGGTCCACGATATCCGGCGTGTCGCAACGCGGACGAGCAAACCAGCGACGGCGCATTCGACCAAGTAAGTTAAGCTCGGCTATGCAGCGATCGCAGCGCGGGTGAAGTGCGAGACAATTTCATTGAGCTCGCTCGCGATGTCGGCGACGTTGACCACGAGCACTCGTGAGCAAATTTCATCCGAGAGTTTGCTGGTCAAGCTCTGCGTGGCCGCGACGGTTCCGGCCACTCGAACGGGCATAAGGATTCGGCGAGGACGAAGCACTGAGTGCAGTCTCTCAACAAGCTCGACCGCGTTGTGCTTCGGCCCCAGCAGATACGGGATCACGAGTCGATCGTGGCGTCCAGGTCCCTTGAGATACTTCTCAACCTCTTCAACGTTAATCGGCGAGGCGAATACCGCACCGCAAACACCCCCTCTAGACTCAAGCAAATCAGTGAGCGACGCTTTGAAAAAATCATCAAACGGGTTGATGATAGTGATTCGAAAATAGCCATCTGGCGTTGTTGTTTGCAGCGTCTTTACCATCGAAGTGTTGATCCCAAATTCCCCGCCGTCCCGAGAGCCCCCGATGATCGGTGCAAAGCCCACTCAACGAGGGATGGCAAATGTATCTGCATCCGTCTGACGATTGCCAGCGATTAATGGAGCTCTTGTCGCGAATGGCAAAGTCGCGCTAGAGCAACGACGGATTACAAAAATGCACGCCCCAACTCTCGCCTTTCACTCCTGCACGCCCGACATGTCGCTCTTGCCCGCGTCACTTGATGCGATTGAAAAGGGGTTGCGGCATCTGCAATCGGAGCAGACAGAGCGGGGCGCGTGGTGGGGCGACTACGGAGGACCGATGTTTCTCTTGCCGATGTACGTCGCCCTCTGTCACACCGCGAAGCACGAAATCGCGCCTAAAGATCGCGCTGAAATGATCCGGTACGTTCGCAACGTGCAGAGAAGCGACGGCGCCGTTGGTCTGCACGCCGAGGGGGACGCGAGCATGTTCACCACTGCGCTTACGTACGTGATGTTGCGCTTGCTCGGGGTCGAATCGGAAGACCCGATGGCCACCACCATGCGTGAGTGGATTCAAGCGCGGGGAGGTCCCATCGGAGCAGCGTCTTGGGGAAAGTTCACACTCGCGCTGCTTGACCTTTACCCCTGGGAGGGCCTCAACCCCATTCAGCCAGAGCTGTGGCTGCTACCGTACGCAGCACCGTTTCACCCCGGACGGCTATGGTGTCACGCCCGTCAGGTGTATCTCCCGATGGCGTACCTATACGCAAAGCGCTCAACGGCGCCGAGCTCGACGCTGATCAACAATATTCGTCAAGAACTATATCCTACTCCCTACGAGCAGATCGATTTTCGAGCACACCTTGACACGGTCGCTCAAGAAGACGCCTACCGCGCCGCGTCGAAGCCGTTAGCCATCGCCAACCGCGCCCTCCATCGGCTCGAAGCCAGCCACTCGCGCAAACTTCGAGTTCGCGCCACCGCGACGGTATATGAGCATATTTGCTACGAAGACGACGTCACCAACGACATCAAGATCGGACCGGTCAACGCCGTGCTGAACACCTGGTGTCACCTGGTTGAGGGAGACACTGCGCGCGCCGCGCGTGGGTTTGCGCAATTGCAAAAATGGTATCTATGGCAAGGCCATGACGGGCTCAAGATGCAGGGATACAACAGCTGTGAACTTTGGGACACCGCGTTTGCCGCGCAAGCGATCCTTGCGGCGCCCACAAGTGAAAATCCCTCGGGACACGCCGGGATGCTTGATCGAGCGTATGGCTTTATTCGTGACAACCAAATCCTTGAGGACGTTGTGCACGCCGAGAAATTCTTTCGCCATGGGTCCAAAGGAGGCTGGCCGTTCAGCAACAGGCCCCATGGTTGGCCCATCACCGATTGTACCGCCGAGGGGCTCAAGGTCGCGCTCGCCATGGAGACATCGCAGTCAGAGGCCAATCGCATCCCGCCGGATTTGCTGCGCGACAGCGTACGACTGTTGCTCTCGTGGCAAAACGACGACGGGGGCTGGGCGACCTACGAGAAAAAGCGAGGCGGTGAGTGGCTTGAAAAGCTCAACCCATCGCAGGTGTTCGGAGACATTATGGTGGACTACTCGTACGTTGAATGCACCAGCGCGGCCATTCAAGCGTTAGTGCTCGCCAAGCGACGATTCGCTGGTGAATTTGACGCTCTCATCGAGCGGGCTGTCTCGCGGGCGGCGAAGTTTCTTCGCAGTGCTCAGCGCCCCGATGGATCCTTCGAGGGCTCCTGGGCTGTCTGCTTCACATACGGAACCTGGTTTGGCGTCAGTGGTCTGCTCGCAGCCGGCGCCCCTACGCGAGACCCAGCCATTGTCCGGGCCTGTGAGTTTTTGCTCTCGCACCAGCGCTCAGATGGGGCTTGGGGTGAGGATCACCGCAGCAGCGCTGCGCGGCGCTGGATAGAGCAGCAAGACGGCCACGCAGCCAATACATCGTGGGCGCTATCCACCTTGGTTCGTGCGAACAGCCCCGCCACAGCGGCCACTGCAAGGGCGGCGCGATGGTTGATCGACCGTCAGTCACCAGACGGCTCATGGCCTCGTGAGTCGATTGTGGGCGTGTTTAACCGCACTTGTCTTATCAACTACGACAACTATCGGCGGTATTTTCCCGTTTGGGCGCTGAGCGAGTGGGCAAAAAGCGTTGCTGGATAGTCTCTGTCTGTCGGTCAGGTCCAGCTCGGCAGGGGGTTGCTGTGTTCGACCATCGCGCTTTGCACGTGGGTCATCATCTCAAACACCTCTGCGCGATCGACTTTGGCTCCCGGTCCCACAGCCTCCACTCGGTCAAGCGTCGCGCGTGCGAGCATGACGGGAAGGGCCGTAAACGCTAAGAAGCCACTTGGCGCCTCGGCTTCGTGTAGCGCCTGAACGTACTGTTGGGCTTTGATCAAATCGGCGCGAGCGAGCGCAAAGATCGGCGCGCGGTTTGGCATGGGGGGCAAAAACACTCGACCATCTTCGGCGTCATCGTCGGCGTCCTTGAGAATGTTCACGAGTTGAAGCGCCTCACCAAACGCCGCTGCGTTGGATTCAAGCACCGCCTCGACGTTGTGCAGCGAGGGGGCGTG
>JANNCG010000351.1:0-2789 GCA_031386385.1 Myxococcales bacterium | reverse complement strand
AGTCACATGCCTCATTGAAACGTTTCATCGTCGCCAGCAGCGCCTCCCGCTGCTTCGCTGAAGGCAACAACTTCATCACCGCCACAAGCTTCACTCATCCTCATCTACCAACCAATGTGCCGCCTGTCCAACGACACAAGGCGTCAGATGACATTCTTCGTCACACGAAATACCGCAGCCCCGATGCCGCGAATCGATTGCTATGGCCAATTCCTCCCCGGACTGAAGTCCAGGCATCCTTGGCTCGCTTTCACCTCACGCGCTTGCCTGTGGGTGAAGCTGCGATCATTTGTGCGCGCCCGAGCGATTCAGCGCACAGGAACCGCAACGGGTTGCCCGCCGCCGCTCTGAATCGTCACCGACCCACTCACGGTGGCCTGTGGGTATACAACGCCAGGATTATACACTGGCTGGCCATACACGGGTCGGCCATACACGGGTTGGCCGTAGACTGGTTGCCCGGACGGGGGCTGGCCGTACACCGGCTGAACCTGCACGGGCTGTCCATACACCGGCTGAACCTGCACAGGCTGTCCGTATACCGGCTGCGCGACGGGCTGTGCGTACGCGTTGGGCTGGCCATACACGGTTACAAACGGCGCGCGCGTGGTGTAGTACCCCGGCCGGTAGTACACGCCGCCATAATAGCCCCCTGCGTAGTACACGTTGCCGGGCACAAAGGCTGTGGTGTAGCCGTAGCTGCTCTCGTAGTTTCCCGCGAAAGCTGGGTCGTACGAACCATAACGCGCACCAGCGATAATACAGCCATTTAACAGCATCGTTGCTGAAAAGGCGGTCATCAATTTGCTGAAGGGCATGGTGAACTCCGAAGCTACGGTAAACAAAAGCAGCGGTTGGACGTTGGAAACATACCACGCAATCGGTGGCGTCACTGTCAGTCTACGCCAGGGGCGCGAATTTCTTCCTTGGTCGCTTTGTGGCCTCGTTTGCACGATAAACCGTCTGGTACATTCTTCGGCGCTAAGCCAAACGCCCACCTACCGCCCACAGCTTCCACGCCCCGCAAAGGAACTCCCGTGAAAACGCCCTCGAAATTACCCTTCCTCCCGTGCCGCAAAATCGAGCTCCAAAGTGAGCGCTAAGCACAAGTCGTCCGCCGCCAACGTTGTCGGTCCATAGCGAGCAACCGCAGCATCGTGCGAAATTTTGTACAGGCGACCTGAGTGTAGAAATCACTGTATTTGGAGCGGTGTATTGCGCAGTGATGTTTGATTCTCCTTCGCGCCACAATGCCGTCATCGCGTACACCCGCGTGCCGACCCATTCCTGCTTCTGCCCCGCTCTCTGCGCTACACAGTTCGTAGTGGACACGGGTCTGTTCAACTCATCAACGGGTCTACTGAGGGGGAAAATGAGTGGCGGAGCTGTTAGTAGAGCCGCCGATTCGACTTGCCTCCGTATTGGCGATGTGAAAACTTGGGTTTACAATGCGGGTAAGTTCGATTGTTATTTTGCTTACGCTCTGTGGCTGCACGAAGTCGACGTCTCAACAGTCGACGCAAAATGTTGGCGCTCAAACGCCGACCGTCGTGGACGTGATGGTGCCAACGGTCGATGTCCCTGCGGCGCCAGTAGAGTTTGATGTGATGGTGCCCGCGACTGTGGACGTGACTGTTGTGGACGTCGATGAGTCTCAGTTCGTTCCGCTCAACGTCGCGGTTGCGGGCCGACATGGACCATTCCGTTGCTTGAGCACCGGCGTGACTGGGGCTCCCGATATGCCGAATCGAAGCTGTTACCGCGATGGTCAAATTTGTAACATGCTGCGCCGCCAACGCATCGACAGAGGACAACCGGCGAATGAGTGCGTGACAGAGCCTGGGGCGTGGTGTTTCACGATGACTCCTACCTCTGGCGGTTCATTCCCTTCTTGTGTCTCGGAGGAGGATGGCTACGCCAAATGTGTTCTCATGCGACAATCGGCGATCGATTCAAATCGGTCCTACGTGCAATATCGAAACTTGTCTCGCTGCGTGCTCGTTAGGTGACTGAGCTCGTTGCTTGGGCTCCGCGAGTTCAACATGAAGCGCAGAGGCCCTCTTCTTTTCGGGCATTACTGCTCCGTCATCGACCGTTGATTAGCGACAAGCGCGATCGTCCCACAAGTGCGCTTTGGATCTCCGGGGGTGCCAACGGTTTGGCCGCAAAATCCGTGACCGAGAATCGGTCAATCGGTCAATCGGTCGCACTTGGTCGCTGTGATGCGAAGCTCAAGGGGTCGAGTTGTTGGTTGCCAACGTCGAGCGCCCGAGCGCTGTTGGACTAGCTGGTTGGGTGTGGGACGACCCGACAAACCGCGAAGCGCTCAACGATGCACTCCGTGCGCTGTTGGATGGGTGCACCGAAAAAATGTTGCTGGGGATCACCTCGCTCGACTGGCCGCTGACGCAGCCGCTGCCCTCCATCGCGTACACGCACCCCAAGGTCGAAGTGGTGCTGTCGCAAGTGTATCCCGCGATCGGAACGACCAAAGAAAAACTGGTGAGTTGCAACGCCGCGTCGAAACGGCTGGTTGCCACCGTGCGGCAATGGACCGCCAGTAGGCGCATCGACGAACGACTCCTACCTCGGTCGTCAAACTGGGCTATCTATGGCCAACTGTGGGCGATCAGCCCGGTGCCACCGCGTGGCTCGTGGACCAAACGGAGCTGTACTTGGGTTGGGCGGCGCCGATGATTCCGCACGCGCGGGCGCTAGCGGAGGGCCTGCGTGGACTGCAGCTCGCGCTAACCTGTCGCCATCGCTACGGCAACGCGAAGGACGCGATC
>JANNCG010000349.1:0-2477 GCA_031386385.1 Myxococcales bacterium | reverse complement strand
GGCCCAAGCAATCTTGGGTGCACAACTCGTGAACGATGTTGCGTATTATAGTTTTGCATGGATCAACAACCCGCAACAGACGAGCAATGGAGACTCGGGCGGACCTACACTTGGAACCGTCGAGGGCGAAGAACGAGTGATCTCAGTCCATTCCAGTTTAGACAACACCGGCAATTCGTTTGACACGCCGATCGGAGATGACCGAACCGAGTTTAGCAATGGCGCATTCATCCGCCAAATTGTTGATCCGGCTCGAACTGGCAACGTGCATTTGCTCCTGGGATCTCGCGATCGAATCAACGACGCATTCATCGAAGGTGCTGACCCCGAAGATCCAGATTGCGACGGTATTTCGACGCACGGCAACGGTCGAGACAATTGCCCCAACGTTGCAAACCTCACACAACTAGACACCGACCTTGATGGTGTCGGAGACGAATGTGATTCTTGCCTTAACGTAGCGAGCGCAAACATTGAAAACTCAAATGAAGACGCTGAGAGCGCGCACGGACAGCAGCGCCTCGGCGACGTGTGTGACTCCGCAATTGTCCCTCGAACCTCGCGCACGAATGCGCCAGCCGTCGGCTTCGGTCGCATCCTCGGCACGAACACTCGCATGCGCACGCAATCGGTGGGCACACGTCGTCTGGAGGGAACCGCGTCAGTCGGCTACCGGTTCTGTCGGTGCGATTTTGGCGCAAGTACGGTCGCTTCGCGGGCGCGGTGTGCCGCCGATCCACAATTTCTCTGCGACCTCGGCAGTCAACCGCGTCCCGGTCATCCGCTGTTCTCACAGCCCGAGCAAAGCAACAACGATGGCACGATTCTCGGCTGGGGGCAGGTCCGGACATGCGGACCAGGAGGGGGCTGCGGCTTAAACGCGCGGTACCCACTGTCGTACACGACCGGTCGGGCGGGGGTGCCGATTGAGACGAGCTACAATTTTGACTGGGATCTTTTGGGAGACTTTCGTCAGTTCTCGACAGCGGTGCTCGAAATTCCGGTCGCGTCGTTGAGAGGAGTGTTCTGGAGCCACACCGCCGCGTTTGCCCCACGCGATGGCTTTAACGATGTTGAGGGGTCGCCGTTCGAGTTTTCGCTTCGGAGCAACTATCTCTCTGGCACATTCATCCAAGCATCGGGACTTGCTATCTACACGTTCAATTGGCAATTTGCTCAGCCATTGCCATTTTGGCGATTGCCCGAGCCCATCTGTCCGTTTTGCGACGGCGTCTTTCCATCGCCACAACTCGCTGTGGACGCAGATCGCGTGGGAGTTCATCTCGCGACCGGCGACCTCGACCTCACGCCGCAGATCACGGTCGCCGCACGACTCGCGCTCAATCAACCTGAGCTCCTCTGGCTAACCGCAAACGATCCGCCAAGTCTTCGAGAGGGAGCGCTACCTGTCCTCGTGGCAGTCTCGACGGACGGCAGCGCACAAATTCGCAACAGCTTGTACGCAAGCGGCGAATCACTGACGACCGGTCAGGGAGGTGGGGATGTGCCACCTTCCGCGCGTCGCGTCGCAATGCGTGCCAATCAAGGAGCATTTGCGCTCTACAGCACCGCCGGTGCGCTACGTGGTGTGTATTTTGTTGGTGGAACAGAGGGCGTTGAGTCGGCACGCTCGCTGACCGTTTTAGACCCCGCATCGGGCAACGCGCTGAGCACTGCACTGCTCTCTCGCGTTCGTCCGACGATCGTCCTGTCGGCCGCTTTGAGCACACACAATGCGCAACTCTACGTGATCGATCGATCGCGAGTACGTGCCAATCGCGTGCGCCTCTTTCGGATTGATGTGGCATCAGGCACATTGGAGTTGCTCGGTTCGTGGCGCGATCCTTGGCGGCTCGAATGGTCGATCGCCGTCGGCTGGAACGGTGAACTCATTGTCTCGCGCAGTTCGGCTCGGACACCCTGGACGCGATTCGAGCGTTTGACGCTTGATGCCCACGGCGAGTTGCAGAGCTTCGGCGTGCTAGAGCGTGAGTTCAGTATCCTTGGGCCAATCACTGCAGACGCGCGGGGTGTGAGCTTCGTGCGTCGTGCTCGCCAGGGACCGCAAATTGAAGGAATCGAATTTGACGCATTTTTGCACGCAGATCGTCGAGGTCAGCCATGTCAGTTCGACTCCGACGATTGATCGCCGCGAGCGTTTTGAGTTTCGCCGTGTTCGTCGGTGGTTGTGCAGGATGTTCACCAACAGGTAAGCGCGTGAGGCGAAAGCGAGCCAAGGATGCCCTGGACTTCAGTCCGGGGAGGAATTGGCGATCACAATCGATTCGCGGCATCGGAGCTGCGGTATTTCGTGTGACGAAGAATGTCATCTGACACCTTGTGTCGTTGGACAGGCGGCACATTGGTTGGTAGATGAGGATGAGTGAAGCTTGTGGCGGTGATGAAGTTGTTGCCTTCAGCGAAGCAGCGGGAGGCGCTGCTGGCGACGATGAAACGTTTCAATGAGGCATGTGACT
>JANNCG010000312.1:0-3546 GCA_031386385.1 Myxococcales bacterium | reverse complement strand
CGTCACCAAGCCAACGAGTGATCCGAGCGAGAGCACCCCGCCGGTGACCCAACATCCCGCGATTCCGCCAACTAAGGCAAACGGTAGCGTCGATGCAACGAGCAGCGTTTTGCGCGCTGACTTAAGGTCATTAAAGAGCACCGCGAGGATCAAGACAAACGATGCGAGCGAGAGCCAGACGAGCCGATTTTTAGCATTCTGCCGCTCACGCCACTCGCCAAGCACCTCCGTGTAGTGCCCCACTGGCAGGGCGACCGAAGACACCGCTTGCTGCACGAGAGCAGCGGTCGGACCGAGGGCGCCGCTGACGGTGATCGAGATGTTGATTCGCCGTGAGCCGGCCTCGTGCGCAATCAGGTTGGGTGTCGGGTTAAGGGTGAGCGTTGTGAGCGCGCCAAGTCTTGCGTGGGACCCGGTGGCAGAGACCAGCAAGGTGTCTGCGAGCCATGAGATATCTTCGACGGTTGAGTCGGGACCACGAAGCACGACCGGGATCGAGCGTCCATCGCGCACACTCTCGCCCACGCGCTCACCACGAAGCAACAACGTCACTGAGCGCCGAATTTCGGCCGGGACAAATCCCAACGCCACTGCCTCGGGTCGGGGCTCGATGCTCAACTCGGGGACCAACGCTTGCGACTCTACCTGCACACGTGAAACGCCACGAAGCGTGCGAATTCTCTGCGCGATGAGATCCGCTCCGCTGCGCAACGAGGCCAGATTGGGACCGGCGACACGAACCACGATGGACCCGGTTGTCCCCGTGATCACCTCGCCGACACGCTCGCGGAGGTAAGTCTCGGCGTCTCGACGCAGGCCCGGATAGGGCGCGATCGCCGCTCGAATGCGTGCTTCGGTCAGCTCGTGATTTTGCGTAGCGTCTGCGTGAACCCACAGCTCGGCAAAGTTAGGCCCCACCACCTCATCGCCACTCTCCGCACGTCCCAGATGTGACCCAAAGCTGTGCACTCCCGGAATCGCCCGCAAATCACGACTAATTCGCACCGTCGTGCGCTGCAGCGCGGGCAGCGATGTCCCCGGCTGAGCCACCCAGTGCATAAGAAAATCGCTCTCTTTGAACTCTGGCAAAAAGGAGTCTTTCAAGAGCGAAAAACCCACGGCACCCACACTCAACACCACCAAGGCGACAAACGCCACGAGTTTGGGTCGCCCAATCCACAAGGGAAGCAGCCTCGCGAAGCGCTCTTGAAGCACACGCATCAACGGCGAGTGAGAGTCCGCCTGTGTCATTTTTGGCAGCAAAATAAGGCTCAACGCGGGAGTCACCGTCAGCGCGACCAGCATGCTCGCGAGCACACCGAGCGCGTAGGCCATCGCGAGGGGCCGAAAAAAAGCTCCCGCGACTCCGCCCATAAACCACACCGGAAGAAATACGAGCACAACAATAACCGTCGCGTTGACCACGGTCCCCCGCACCTCGAGCGAAGCGGACAGTGCGACCTGAATGGAGGGCTTTGGGGATGCGAGCAAATGGTTTTCGCGCATGCGTCGAAGGATGTTTTCGACATCGATAATCGCGTCGTCCACCACTTCGCCGAGGGCGATAACAAGCCCCGCGAGCACCATGGTGTTGAGCGTTGCTCCCGAAGCGTGCAACACCGCAACCGCGGCGCTTAGGGACAATGGCAAAGCCACGGCGCTGATCAGTGCGGTTCGCCAAGACCACAAAAACAGCAACAAGACCAAGATCACGAGGACGCAGCCGAGGATCATCGCGCGCTCAAGATTCGAGATGGATCGCTCGATAAATGCCGCAGGGCGAAAGATGAAAGGATCCACCGCGACGTTGGGCATCGCGGGTGCGAGGGCGGCTAAAGCCAGATCGACTTGGCGTGTGATTTCTAGGGTATTTCCCCACGGTTGCTTCTCAACGATGAGCAAGAGTCCGGGCTGATCGTTGATCACCGCGTCACCGATGGGGGGCGAGAATCGATTGACCACCGTCGAGAGATCGCCGACGCGAACGGCGCTGCCCCCGCGCGAGACCACTGCGATGTTGGCTATGTCGTCCGTCGACCCCAGCGTCGTCTGTTGCCTGACCGGAATCCGCTGAATCGGACCATCAAGAAACCCACCCGGCAGTGGCGACGTTGCGCCCTGAAGCGCACGCTGCAGCTCGTCAGAGCTTACGTTGAGTGCGTCCATTCGGGCGGGGTCCATACGCACGGTAAACTCACGGTTGCGCGCTCCCCACACCGCGACGTTGGCCACCCCAGCGATCGCGAGCAAGCGTGGACGCACGGTGAATCGCACCAAATCAGTGAGCTCGGTCTGCGAGAGCACCGTCGAGGTGAGTCCGATTTTCATCGCTCGACTGGTCGACGAAAGGGGACTCAGCATCACCGGTGCGTGAGCAGATACAGGAAGAAGCGCCTGTGCACGCACGAGCCGCTCTTGGACCATCTGCCGAGCAACGAAGAGGTCTGTCCCGGGTTGAAACAGCATCACGACAGAGGACAGCCCGAGCACAGACTTTGAGCGAACCGTGGTGGTGAAGGACGTTCCTGCCAGCACGCTCTCGATGGGCGTGGTGACCAACTGTTCTACCTCTAAGCTCGACAGCCCCGGGGCCTCGGTCTGCACCTCAACCATCGGTGGCGCAAACTCAGGAAACGCATCAATCGGCGCTTTCGTAGCGGAATAAATCCCTAACGCGAGGACGATACAGGCGAGCACGACCACCAACCATCGGGCCTTGAGCGAAGCGTGAATGAGGTACTTAATCATCGGTCTGCACCGAGCTCGAAGCCCCAGAGTTCGGTGGTTCCGACAGAGACGATTTGGGCGCCCATGGCCGGACCCGCCGAGAGAAGCATGCGATCGCCGTCTCGTCGCAACACGGTCACGCGGCGTCGACGATACGACTGCGCGGAGACCCGCTCGTACACCCAAGCGCCACCCTCTGCGTCGCGCACGACAGAGCCCACACCGACGCTTAACGTCGCCACAGTGGAGGGAATCTTCACCGAGACAAGCACCCGCTCGCCGGGTGTCCAGTGATGGGTGTCTGGGAGTGCATAAAAGCGATCTACCGTCGCTCGAACGGCGTCGGCGGTGGGCGGACCCACGGTCGGCACCAGAGCAACCGAAGTATCAGTTCCAAGTTGTGTCGCTTGTGCATCTATCGCGCGCTCGGCCTGCAGTGCCTCACTGGCCAGAAAGCTTGCCCTCACGCAACGACCCTCCGCAGCGATCTCAAACAGCGGCGCCCCCTGCGGCACCGACTGCCCTGCCGTCACTCGCACGCCACGCAAAACGCCGGTCACTGGACTGCGAATCACGAGCGAAACATCAGAGTCTAGCGTGCTGCTCGCGAGCGACCGAACCCGGGCAATAGCCGCCGCCAAGCTCGCCGCGGTCACCGATTGTTGGGCGCGCGCCTCGTCCAGAGCCCGCTGGCTTCCGGACCGATCTGCCACCATCGCCTCGGCGCGAGCTACACGCACCAACGCGAGCGCCGAGTCAGCGCGAGCCACCGAAACGTCCCGCGAAGCGCGCGGTCGCAGATCACGATCCACAGGCGCC
>JANNCG010000297.1:0-3792 GCA_031386385.1 Myxococcales bacterium | reverse complement strand
TAACCCAGGGCCGAGGGCAGAAGCTCGTGGGTGGTCAGCAAGGCAAACCGCCGCAGCGCGAGCAGCGCGATCGGCCCGTCGAATATGTGTGAAATGGCTGCTCGCAACCCCTGGTCGGATGCTTTGCTGATCACGTCCAGTGCGCGCGCGAGACCACCCACAAGCGCTGGTTTGATAGACAGTCCACCGCAGCCTGGGGCGCTCAAAAGCGACTCTGCCATTGAGTTGTCAGCGAGCCCTTCGTCCACGAGCCATGGAAGCGCGCAGGGTCCCAACGCCAGAAGCTCTTTAGGTGCACAAGGATCCTCGATGCTGCTCGCGCCACAGGACGCAAAGGAGCGCAAAATTTCTGGCACTTCGCTCAGCGCAAATGCCCCATTTGCATCGAGGCGAAGCTCAATGGATGGTCCAAGAAACTCGCGGAGCGACCGTACTGCGGCAAGCTCGCGGTCTAAATAGTTGGGCGTGCGGCCAATCTTGCACTTCACGCTATCGACACGAGCTCGGGTCTTGAAAAGGGCTGTCGCGCACTCGACCCAATCCTCTGGGTTCTCGACGTTGAGCAGATGAGAGAGTTTCAGGTCATCGAACCTTCGTCGCGCGCCGGGTGTCACTCTGGGTTGGTGCTGCGCGAGCCAGTCCAGCAGGGCGCTCTCGAGCGCGAAGACTGCTGACGGAGGGCCGCTGGGGTGCAACTGCGAGGCCCAACTCAGCAGCTGATCGAGAGGGTGAAGCTCCGCGTCAAAATCAGACAGCGAGATCGTTGGGTGAAGCCTCAGCCATCGATCAGCATCCTGGATTTTGTCAGGCGAAAAGTGCGGGAGTGGCGCCGCGACGCCCACCCCAGCGTGCCCCTGTGCGCTGGCAGCGAGCACCACGGCCTCCCGCTGCGTCCAGCTCGACGACCGGTTTGCAACTCGCTCGGTGAGTTGCCCAGACCAGCGCACGGCGTGAAGTGAGAAAATCATGCTCGACCTCGAAGAGATTACCGCGCAAGGACAAGTGTGCTGCTGAAGACTAACGAGTGCATCAGCAGCAGCGCTGCGGTCTGACCGAGTCGCTTATTCAAAATGGCCCCACGCTCTCGGTGCACCGCGACCGTGAGAGCGACTCCCAAGGGCGCAAGCAGTGCGGGAGCCAGTGCGCACACCCAAGGCAGTGAACAAAGCAGTGTCGCCCCCAAGGGACCGGCGACCATAAGCGCTACGGATACGCCATAAAAACCCACGCCAAACGTGCGTCCGAAGCGAACCGCTAGTGTGCGTTTACCCGCTCTTTCGTCCGTCTCGACGTCACGAATGTTGTTCACCAAGATGACGCACATGGCGAGGGCGCCAGGCGCGATGGATGTTAAGAATGGCAGCAATGAGAGGGTTCCGGCGCTGACAAACGTCGTCCCAGAGACGGCGATCAGCCCGAAAAAAACGAAGACAAACAGCTCGCCGAGTCCATTGTAGCCGAGAGGATACGGCCCTGCGGTGTACGCGATGCCAGACAGAATCGAGGCGATCCCGATCGCGACCACGGGCCAGCCGCTGTGAATGAGCAGGTAGATTCCACAGCAAAATGCGATCCCAAACGAGACCGCCATCGCCGCTCGCACCTCGCGCGGAGAGAGCAGCCCGGCTTGAGTGACTCTCGTCGGGCCGATCCTATCTGCCGTGTCGGCACCTTTTTCGTAGTCAAAGACGTCGTTTGCGTAGTTGGTTCCGATCGTGATCCAGATCGCGCCGAGCAAGGCCGCAATGGCAGAGACCCATCGGAGCTGTGGGAGGCCAACAAGTCGTACGCTTGTGGCAATCCCCACCAACACGGGGGCAATCGCGACGAGCAGTGTTTTAGGTCTCGCACCGAGAACATACGCGGCGAAGCTGTGGGGTTTGACCGTCATTCTTGTAGCCCTTTGAGTAGCCATTGATCCACTACGCCTGCAAGCGCCACTGGAGCCTCGAGCGTACAGTCGTGCCCAACTCCCGCGATCTCAACGTGCTTGCAGTGATCGTTTCTTGCGCACTGCTCTACCGCTAAGTGCCGAAATTTTTCGTCGAGCTCGCCGGTGATCCACAACATGGGGATCGTGCTCTCAGCGATGGCGCTGCGATAATTTGGCATCGCACCAGTACCCAATGCCTGCATCGCCCACGCGATCCCTCGGGCCTGGTGTGAGCGTCTGCGCTCCGCGAGTTCTGATCGGGTTTTTTCAGGTAGACGTCTCTGCGTGTCCCACAGTGGCAGGCTCTCCCAGTGCTTTGCGAATCCGTCCACGCCAAGCTCCAGTACGCTGTCTGTCATCGCTTGCTCCCACCATCGCCTGTCCACGCGCTCTTCTTCGGTGGCGATCCCAGGATGTGCACCTACGAGCACGAGCGCATCGACATTTGTGAGCCGCTCAAGTGCAAGTCCGAGCGCGAGGCGCGCCCCCATTGAGTATCCCATAAGAACAACTCGTGAATAATATTTTATCGCCTGCGCGAGAACATCTAGCACGTCACTCCAGCGCCACTCGTCCCCGAAGGTCTCTCCATCGTGTCCAGAGATTGTGACTGCAACGCGCTCTTCAAACGGATGTTCAAGCTCGTTTACGACTGCATTGAATGAGCTCGCGGATCCCAAAAATCCGTGCAGCGTCACGAGAACCGGCTTCGTCACGGCACAAGCCCTGCGGCCTTGTCCACCGCTGCTGCGCCGGCCCGCACCATCGCTGAAAAACGTTCGGCCCCGCCGGGAGTGCAGATCGCTTCGATCACGGTCACAACCGGCGTTCGCAGGGATGAGTGCAGGGAGGTGCGAAGCTCTTCAGGGGTTGTGCAGCGATGATATGCCACGGAAAAACCCTTGCAAATTTCACCAAATTCTCGTCCTTGGTCCGCCACGAAGAATCGCTCGTACGTGGCCCTTGTGGCGGCGTCGTTGCTCTTTGAGACTGGCAATCGATCGAAGATCCGACCGCCGTGATTTTGAACAATTACGATCACCAGGGGCTGATCGACCGAGGCTGCAAGCTGCAGCGCTCCGACATCGTGCCACGTTGCAATGTCCCCGGTTAGCAGCACAACGGGCCGCTTTTTCTGCGCGCCACGCACCCCTACTGCGAGCGAGATCATTCCGTCGATGCCGCTCGCTCCTCGCTGATGAATCGTGCTCACGGGTGAAGGCCCCGCAAAGGCGTAGCCGTCCACGTCGCGAAGCACGGCGCTGTTGCCGATGATCAACGTAGAGTGTTCAATGAGACCGGCTCGGACCTCTGCGGCGATCGTACCTTCGGTCAGGGATGTCTGCTGTTGTGTCACTTCGTTTCGCGCAGCGCTCTGTGCCCGAGCATCGACGGTGCTCCAACCAGACAGCTGCGCGCGTCGCGGCTCACCGAGGGTGCTCTGCTCTTCTTTTTCAATCTCGGCGAGGTGATGGTTGATGAACTGCAGCGCCCGGTTGACGTCGGTGTTCCAGTGAAGGGTGGCGCGGCCGGTGGGATCTTGATGACTGTGCGCGGCGATGACCAGACGCTCTCCGACGAATTTCTCGCTGATCCACCGCGCGTACGCCGTTGACACCATCGGCAGCCCGATCTCGAGAACAATCTTCGGTTGACTTTGCGCAAACCATTGCGACGACAGGATCGCGTCGATGGCGTAGACCACTGGCGACGTCTCTGCTGGACTGTGCTCTGAAAACGCAAACCGCAGTCCACTCGCAGCTTCGGCGAGTACGGGGTAGCCAGTTCGCGCGGCGAGCTCAAAGAGCGCCGCAGAACTCAAGGACGCACCCAGCGATGGGCCAAGGGCGATCACGCCT
>JANNCG010000259.1:0-7010 GCA_031386385.1 Myxococcales bacterium | reverse complement strand
GCAAACGCTTTGAACGCGCAACGCGCTGTGCGCTCAAGCGAGGTGACATCCAACGGCCAGCTTGTGGTGGCGTAGCGCGCAAGGTTCAGGGCCTCAAGGGCGAGTGGGTCGTGCTCGATGCGACCGGAGAAGCGGCCGGGTTCGCTGCGAATTCCCTCGAAAAACTCTGATCGCTCGCGCTCAATGAGAGAGCGAACGCGCGCCGAACGCACCCGGTCGAGCACGCTCGCTGGTGCGGCTGTTTTGCCGTTAGCGCTGTAGACTCTACACAGGCGCTCTTGCCCCCGTGGCGGGAGCATCGCAGAGCGGGCAAGCGGATCTCGCCCAACCCAAATCGGGACTCGGTCTAACACGCGACGGGCGTCCACCATAAACGGTGATGGTGCGAGCACACGTCCACCCAAATCGTGCTTTGCGCCCACGAGCGCGAGCTGTTCGACGGCCGTGGCGCATGCACCGAGAAACAGCTGCGTCTCGTCCTCTTTGGTCGAGCCATGGGCGACGCTGATCCCCGTCTGGGACTTGAGGGCTTTGCGCTCACCGGGACCCAAGATGACATCGTCCGTAGCGTGCGCTGGAAACCGTCCGTCTTCGACCCCCACCACGACAACAGCGCGATAGCTTTGACCCAATGCTGAACTCGCCGCGATGACCGAGACGCCACCGCTGCCGACGCGCTCATCGTTGCGGGCGACAGTGGTCAGCGCGCCCTCGAGAATAGCAGCAAATTCTATGGGTGAAATAGAATCACTTTCGCTCATACTACGCAGTCCCGCCATCGCTGCATACCCCGGAAGCGTGTGCAGCGTGCGAAACAGCTGCGCCACACCCCGGGCCTCGCGTCCCATCGACTCGCGCAAAGGTCGTGAGTCAGTTTTTGAGCTATATAGGTTTTCAGTCAACCGTGCGCGCACATTGAGCACGTCTAGCAGTGCAATCCAGCGCTCGCAATGCTGCTGAATCGTGGCCTCTGAGCCGAGGGGCGCCAGCAGACTCGCGAGCCGCTGCGCGGTCTCAGCTGTGCTCTGTGAGACGTGCCGAGAGAGCTTTTGTAGCTCCGGCGCAAACACATCTCGCGCGCGCATCGCTCGCGCTGCGTGGACGATCGCGGTCACTGGTTGGGTCGTCACTGAGTTCGGCCCCGCCAACGCACTTAGGGCAAACGCGGTGCGCTCAACGTCACCACCCTCAGCGAGCGCTTTGGCGAGTGATATTGCAGCTGAGATACTGCCTCCGATCCGGGTGCTGGCGGGCGCAGAGAAAGCGATATTACTTTGATGCAATGCGCGCACCAATGGCTCGACCTGCTGAGCGTCTTCTGTGCGAACGATGAGCGCGATCTGATCCGGACTCATCCCTTCGCGCAGCCAGCGCTCAACCTGATGCACCGCCCAGTGGGCGCTCTCTTCGATTCCAGCGGCGTCGGCGACAGAGACAGGCGCCTCGGGGGTGCGGCCACCTGCGGCCATCGAATGCACAAATCGCTGCAGATTAAGCGTCGATTCGCCAGTCGAGAGAGAACGGAGCCCGTACGTGAGCTCAATGTGAATGTCCTCGGTTTCTTCAATCAAGCGCAATGTGCGGTCAAGGGACGCGGACCAACGCTCTCGTGCGGGCTCTGCCAGCAGATGAATCGCAAGGGTGCCTCTGCGGCTTCGCAGATGCCTTGCGAGCGCGAGGTAGAAGCTCGCGCAGGACCACGAAAACATCGAAGGCGAAAGCTCTACCCGGACCGCAGGCTCTTCAACGTCCAGCAAAACGCAGAGCGAATGGCCCGGCGAGATGTCTTCAAGCTTCTCAGTCAGCTTGGACAGCAAGCTCTCTTTGGCCACGAGATGTTGTTGACCCAAACACCTGTCGCTATCTCGCATCGCGTCACGAAGGGCGATCAGTCTTCGGCTAGACGCCTCGTCAAGATCTGCCGCCGCCGCGAGGGCGTCATCCATCGTTTTTGCGGTGATCCCGTACTCTCGCAGCACTCCGAGGGTCTCAACGAGACGTGGAGCGCTCACATAGCTGGCGCGCTTGTTCACTTTTTTTGCGGCCAGACCGGCGATGATCTTGGACACCACCGCCGGAACGCAAGCTTCTTCGGCCAGCAAGTTTGCATGCAGCTGCGCCACAAGCTCATCATGCGTGACGGTGAAAACGGCGAGCGCTGCCTCGGACGCAAGTACCGCGCGACAGAGCCGCTGATGGCGGTGTCTGCTCGTGGCAACAACATCGATCGCGGTGACCAAAGTGTCCGTAGCGTGCGTAAGTTTGCACAAAAGCGCAAGCTTCCGACGTCATATTCTGTCTCGCGTTTATCGCGTAAATCGAGCGGCGAATCTCACTTGCGGCGCAGTCGAGAGAGCATTCGCTGTCGTTCATCGAGTTGCAATTCGCCCGAGGCCAAAATCGTCGCAACAAACACGAGGACGGTGACCATCGCTGCGGTGATCGCCGACAGCTTGCTGTGGATGGGCATCACGCCTGCCACGATCGCCGCGATCAACGAGCAGACAAGCGCGCGAGCCGCAGTTTTCATCGGGACAAACGACCCCAGCAGTCGGTGCAGGTACATCATTGTGCAGGCCAGACCGATTGCACATCCGGTGCTTGTTCCGACGGCGGCGGCAAAGAGCGAAGCGTTGCCAACGGGTACGACAATGAGCCCCACACAGTTGCCAACAACAACCGTGGTGAGCGTCAGGGACATCAACGCTGTGGCAGCAAATGTGCGTCCCATGGCTAAAATCACGGTGAGTCCTAAGACCAACAACGCAAAGCAGCCTTGACCCAGCGAGAGCCAGCGAAGAGCGACAGCGCCCGGTGCAAAGCTCGCCGGATACACAACACGCAGCACGCCCCGAGGCATCCCCGCCAGAACACTCAGCATCAGACCGAGCAGCAAAAATGCAAAACGAAGCGCGCTTCGAAAGACCGCCCGGGTCTGCTCAATATGCCCGTCTTGCGCCGCCTTGGTCACCACCGGAAACAACACAAACGTCACCGCCACCAACACCTGATACGGCAAGAACGCGAAGTTTTGCACGCTCTTGTAGATTCCCACCAGGGCCGTGACCTCATCGAGTGTGCGTTGGCCAAGCCGCACCAAGACACCTTGCATCAAGAGCACGTCTGACTGAAGCACAAGGTTGAGCGTCACTTGGTAGAGCAGAACGGGGGCAAAGAACCGTGAGTATTCAGTGAGAAAAACGCGAAAAGATTGTGGCTCTGTCCGTGGCCTCTCTGCGAGCTCTGCAGGGGTCGTCTTTGAAAACGCCAACATCACCGACGCGATCGCGACAATCAACACGCTCGCGAGAACAAAGCCGCCGACGGCACCGAAGACTTGGTACACACTTCGTGCAAACACGATGATCAGCGTTGTGCGAAGCGTGGCAAAAATCACGTCGAGTGCCGCTTGGCTGACAAACCGCTGCCGTCCGTTAAACACTCCAACAAGCGCGGCATACAGGCAGTACGACGCGGTAATCACCGAGGCGAGCCGAAGCATCGGAGTGAGCGCAGGGTTGCGGAGCCACCAGTCGCCGATCAACGGCGCGGTCGCCAGGATGAGCAGCGCCATCAGCAACCCGGTGACCGCATGAATAGTCAACCCGTGACGAATCGCAGGGGTCCCGTGTCGCGTCACGGACCGGGACATGGCTTGGATAGAGCCTGCCACCACGACGTTGTTGAGGATTGAGATCGCCGAGAGCACCGCGCCATAGCGGCCATAGCCCGTCGGTCCAAGCGCAACGGTGAGAAAAATGGGTTGCAGAAAACCCGTCACCAAGAACCAGAGCTTCGCGCCCGTGATGGCCACGAGGCCCACGCGAGAGCGAGCATTGAGACCTGTTTCTTGCGCAATGGGTGCCGTTGTCGGCTCGGGGGGATCGCTTTTCACAGCGTGTGCTGCGTACCGCGGACCAGAGTGATGTACAACTCTGGACGGTAAGATAGCGCCATGACGTACGTGTTTGATTTTGTCGTAGTGGGAGGTGGTCCGGCCGGTGAGACAGCTGCGCAGACCGCCGCAGAGCTCGGGGCCAACGTCGCGCTGATTGAGCGCGCACAGGACCCCGGTGGGGCGGCGGTGCATACCGGGACTCTCCCAAGCAAGACGTTGCGTGAGACAGCGCTGGTTTTGTCAGCGTTTAGGCAGCGAGATCTGTATCCGGGGCTGAGTATTCCGGCGGCGCGCGAGGCTGCGTTGGATCAGCTGCGAAGGCGAAAAGATCACGTACGGCACTCAGAGGTTTCGAGGATTCGCTGGGAGCTCGCGCATAGAAATATCACTATATTGCCAGGCGAAGCGACGATCGTTGGACCCAACACTCTGACGGTGCAGATGGGCTCGGGTTATAGCGTCAGCGTTGAGGCAAAGAAGATCCTGATCGCGACAGGGAGCTATCCGTTTAGGCCCGATAACATCCCGTTTGAAGATCCGGACATCGACGACTCAGACTCGGTGCTCTTGCTCGATGCGCTGCCCGAGACGCTCACGATCCCTGGAGCCGGAGTCATCGGGTGCGAGTACGCCGCGATGTTTGCCGCCCTTGGGACCAAGGTCCATCTGATCGAGGGACGGGACTTTTTGCTTCCGTTTTTAGACCGCGAAATTGCAGAGCGACTGCGTGTCTCGATGAGACATCTCGGCGTTGAGATTCGCTTGGGACGCAAGTACAACTCGGTCCGTCGCGATGGATCCGTGATTCGCACTGAGCTTGATGATGGGACGTTGCTTGAGTCTCAGCGACTTTTGTTTGTCGCTGGACGGCAGGGGAGGACCGAGGCGCTGCAGCTTGCGCCGCTCGGAGTGAAGTGTGACAAGCGAGGGTACGTGCTGGTCGATGACTACTTTAGAAGCAGCGTCCCGACGATCTATGCGGCGGGGGATGTGATTGGGTTTCCGTCCCTGGCGTCGACGTCGATTGAGCAGGGAAGGGAGGCCGCGATGCACGCGGTGAAGGGTGAGCGCTCAGTGGTCCCTGCGACGCTTTTGCCGTACGGGATCTATACGATTCCGGAGGTGTCTACCGTTGGAGAGACGGAGGAGAGCTGTGGCGAGCGGGGCATTTCTTATGCCGTCGGACGCGCTTTTTACCGTGATAATCCACGCGGAAAGATCGTCGGAGACAACGAAGGGATCGTGAAGCTGATCTTTCGTCGCGACGCCACGATGGAGCTTCTGGGCGTGCACTTGATCGGTGAGCGAGCCAGTGAGCTAGTGCACATTGGGCTCATGGCGCTGAAGTGCAAGCAGTCGGTGAGGGTGTTTGAAGAGCTGGTGTTTAACTACCCCACGCTCTCAGAGTGCTACCGCCGAGCGGCCCGCGATGGGATCGAGCGCATGCGGCGGGACAATCGTTAGGCACGCTCGAAGCGAAACAGGGCGAGCTCTGGACGACAAAAAAATCGCGCGGGAATGATGGATGTACCAACGCCTCGGGAGACATACGCAGCCCCGAACCGAGTGCTGTACCAGCCATGTACGTACGATCCGCTGCCGGGTGGTGTGGTGATCGCTCTTGAGAACGCAGTCACCTGTCCACCGTGGGTGTGACCCGCGAGAGCGAGTGAAAACTGTGGCGCTTCTGCCGGCAGCGAATCGAATATCCCAGGCGCATGAGTGAGAAAAATGCGAGCCGACGTCTGTGCGAGCTGAGAGAGCGCAGCGTTGAGGTCTTCGTGGCCCGAGCAAGAGTCGTCTGTGGCGGCGATCGCGATCCCGTCGATGGTGAGTGTCTGGTTGCTCAAGTACCGCGCACCTGCTCGAGCATAAGAGCGAGCAAGGGCTTCGTTAGAGATGTTGCCCCAGTGTTCCCAGTTGCCCGCCGTGGCGAGGATCGTTGCTCGACGCTGACGCAACAGCGACGTAAAGGCTTCGAGAGCTGGCAGCGCTGAGGGCGAGTCGATCACGTCGCCGGTGACCGCAATGCACTGCGCATCCCGACAAGCTTCTGCGATCGCTTCGTGAAGGTTATTGACGGTCCGCAAGTGCACGTCTGTGACGTGTGCGACTGTCCATCCGTTGAGATTCAGCGGTAAATTTACGACTCGAATGGTGTGTCTGCTGACCTGGAGCCATCGGGGCTCAAGCACGAACGCGTCAAACGCTGCGACCATGCTAGTCCCGAGCAGACTCCGACGAAGAAATTTGGCTTTGGGCCAGCTGGATGGGTCTTGCTTGGGCATAACGTACAATTGATGAGTTTAGTTCCAACCCATCATGCTGACTTGGACAAATCCCGAAAAGCCCATCGTCGAAGGTTGGCCGCTGAGAGGAATCTCAAACCAGGGTGCGACGTTGAGCTCGAGCGCGACGGACGGAGCGTGTACCAAAATGTAGCTCACGCTGAAGCCAGCGGGGCGAAAATACAAGGAGAAGGCAGAGCCACTTCGCGGAAGCAATGCACCCATGTCGTCGTATTTTATCGTGCGAATTCGATAGCCAAACTCCGGAAGCAGCGCACCCAGTACGGACGGAATTCGCAGCCGTCCACGCGCGACCATGATCCGAGCAATAGGCGCGAACCCAAGCGCGCCACTCACGGTGCTGGTATCGACCGGAAGGGACCAGTGCACATGCCCGTGGAGGTCGAAGCCGAGCTCGCTTCCGATCCACGCGCCGCCGAACACGCGTGCGAGGTTCGGCTCTGGGTTGCCACAGCTTGATGGCTGCCAACCCGATTGAATCGTAGGCGGAACAAATCTGCGCACTCCCGGCGCGATGGTAAACCCGAGGTGAGGACGCCCATCATGGGAGGCAACGCTGAAGCCCGCAGAGCTCGTAAACCCTGTTTCCCAACTGGGATTTTGTCTCTCGGTGCACGGGTCTGGCGGCACCACGACCAACGGGGCAACGACGACCAGTTGTGGGTCTGGCGGCACGAAGCGACGCTGCTGTGGGACCAGTGGCTCGTGCTGAATCCACACGCTCCCCGGCTCGCAGTCCGAGTTCGGACTCTCCGATTGTTCACACGGGATGACGGCGGTCACGGGTGCACAACTGGTGGCTG
>JANNCG010000255.1:0-2607 GCA_031386385.1 Myxococcales bacterium | reverse complement strand
CCTGGATCGTGTCGTGGATCTTTCAATGACGGAAAGCTGCAGTACAAAATGGGCGCCTCGGGGGAGGCAACGTCCCATGCGTCGAGGTCTGATTCCCAGGTGTTCCAAAACCATTTGTTTGCGGGTCCGGCGCCAGCTTTGCGGATGTCGCCCTTGAAGCCCAAATACAAACACACGTGCGCAGACGCAGGACGCAGTTGATCAACGGATCTCGCCCAATCGCGGCTCTTCTCAGACTCGGGCAACAGTCGTCGCACCGTGGACGTGATCCCTGCGGCGCTCACGATTTGCCCCGCGCGAATCTCTTCGCCACCCTCTAGGCGCACACCCACTGCGCGCCCATTCTCAATCAAGATCTGCTCTACGTCCGTAGCGATGCGAGTCCAGCCTCCCGCATTGGCCACAGTCGCTAATAGCGTGTTTGCGATCTCGCGTGAACCACCCACGGGATAATAGCCGCCGTGCTGAAAGTGCTTCACCACCAGCGCTTGAATCGCAAACGATGAGCGCGAGGGGATAGAGCCATAGTACCCCCACTGCGCGGTGAACAACGTCCGTAGACGACGGTTTTGCGTGAGCCCGTTCACCACAGCTTGCGTGTTGCTCGTAAGATGTCGCTGTGCTTTGCGCGCGAGAAGCTGATCGGTCACCGAGCCAAAACGTGCTGGAAATGTCCTCGCGAGATAGTATCCCTTCATCCCGCCCGCGACCTCGCGCACCAGGTCGAGGTAGCCGTCAATCGCCGCCCGCTCGTCGGGAAAAGCTGTCAACAAGTTCTCGTGAAACTGCTTTGGACTATCAGGAAAATCAATCCGCACGTCGTTGGGAAAATAAAACTCGTCGTACACCGCTCCGAGTGATTGCCACTTGAGTTGACCGTCGGTCAAAAACGACAAGAGCCTCCCGGGCATGCTGTGCTCGGTGACTTCACCCACCGCGTGCACGCCCACATCCCACGCGTACCCCGGACGCTTAAACATGTGCGTAAACCCACCCGGAACATAGTGCTGCTCGAGCACCAACACACGCTTGCCGACCTTGGCCAACATCGCGGCGGTGGTCATCCCGCCCATCCCCGAGCCGATCACAATGTAGTCCCACGGCCCCTCTGGCGAGTGCTTGCTCCAGTATTTGGGCGCGCGAACGGCCTGGTCTGGTTGTCGTTTTGCCTGAGAATTCACAGCGTCATCCATGCATATCGATAGCACGTTCGACGTTTTGTCACTCAGGAGAAAGAGAACGTCTCACGAAGAGCAGCTCGTTCTCGGCGCTGCATAGCGCACGGTATTGAGGCTCAGTTCGGCGATCATTCGCAGCCGGCGATGGGGGCACCGACGGGAGCTACGCCCTGCGCACAACGCTCTGCAATCTGCGGACACTCTACGCCAGAAGCCGCGCTACACGCCGCGGTAGCTTCGGTACAAGCGTCTTGAAAGGCCTGTTGAAATGCAGTGCGAACACACTCATGACCCGCGGTCAGACAGCCACGAACGGCGGTGTCACCCGCGAGACAAGCGACCAGCGTTTGACGACACTGCTGCATCGCTTCGCGGTCTGGGTGAGGCACAGCACAATCGCCGCGCGCTCCTTCGTGCCTGCCGCGGTGGTGACCGCCATCGCCCATTGGGGGCGGGGGTGGTGGAGGCCCTCCATCACGGTCACCCATCGGAGGTGGCGGAGGTGGCGGCGGACCTCCATCACACATTGGTCCAGGACCGTGCATGTGAGGATCTTCGTCCCCTCTGGGACCGCCCCTCGCATCGGGACGGCGTGCTTCTAACGACGCCATTCGTGCATCAATAGCGTCGGGGTCAGCGGGAGCGCATTGAGCGATCGCCTGACGACAGAGCTGGATGTCCGAGCCCTGCACAGCCGCACAGCTGTCATAGGTGCTTAAGCACTGATCCATCACACCGCCAAAGCTTTGCACGCTGCACTGTGCGGCTTGAAGCGCGGCAGCTTGGGTGCTTGTTGTGTCGGACGCGGCTGCATTGCAACCGACGATCGCTCCGAACAAAAGTGGCAGAACCTTGAGTGACAAAGATTGAATAGAACGCATGAGGCACGCTGAACCTTCCTCCCTCGAGTCGGGACTGACATCGAGGGTACCTAGACACAGATGCGGACCTACACGGCGCGATTCAAAGAATGTAGGTGGTCATGCGCAAATTGTTTTTATCAGGGTTTTCACTGGCTATGCGGCGTAGGCGTTGCGTGGTCGTTGCGGTGTGACTGCAACGGTCTGTGTCACACCGTCTCGCGCGAGAACGAGCTCAAGCGTGGCATTGGCGCTCAGCACGCTGATTCGTTGCAGATCATCTACAGAAGACAGCGGCTGAGTCTCGACCGTGAGCAGCAGGTCTCCGTCACGAACACCCGCTGCGGCCGCAGCACCTCCTCGCGCGACACCGATGACTCGAATGGCGCGCAGCTGGTTGAACTGTTTGGCCAACGTGGGTTGAAGCTGTTCAGCGCGCGCGACGATCCCAAAGTGTGGACGGTCAATGAGCCCTTTTTGAATCAACGCGTTGGCTACCCACTCGGCGGTGTGTGCGGGGATGGCAAATCCGATCCCTTGGGCGTAGGGGAGGATCGCGGTGTTGATGC
>JANNCG010000222.1:0-2134 GCA_031386385.1 Myxococcales bacterium | reverse complement strand
GCAATTTTTTCGAGCTCTTCGGCAAGCGGTTCACCATCGAAAGATTGGGCATTCTGCTCGACGGATCGAGTTCACTTGATCCGCTCCTCGACGTCGCTCTTCGCTATGAATCTCCGTCTGACGGCCGAATCAATATTTTGGTCGGTGGACGCAAATCTGCGCCGGAGATTCGATTCACTGCCGAACGCTATCCGGGCGCGAGTGAAGCAGAGATCTTAGCGATTCTCATTTTAGGTCGCCGAGAATCACGTGGTGCAACGGACCAGGCAGCGATTGAGACGCAGGGTCGACAGGCGGCTGTCTCACTCCTTGCGGGGATATTGTACGGCCTCGGTGCGGGTCAAATTCAACGCGTGGTTGAGAGTACGGGCTTTGGATTTGTGCCAACCCTGATCGCTGAGCCGGGTGCCGATGGGACGGGTCTTTCACGCTTGGGCGTGGGTGTGCTCCCTTCGTTCTTCGGTAACCGAGTCTATATCGAAGGGACCGCAAATTTTAACGCCCTAAGCGGCAACGGCGGCCAAGTCCTCGTCGACGCCACCATCAGCGAGCACCTTTCACTTGGCGCGATATGGAACCAGAGCCAAACCACTGGTCAGAGGTTCGGCGTGGATTTTTTCGTTGTCCCTTAGCTTCGAAGATGGCGCGACGAAGGCTACTCAGAGCGTGTGAAACGAAGCTCGATTCCTCGAAGTGTGGTCCCTCTTAGGATCCGGACTGGCACAGGCTCTGAGACACCAAGGACCGGGTGACGAGCGACTAACCTGCGATCGCCTTCGCGCACAGCGTCGGCAAGAAAGTGCCCAATCCGATCGCTCCGAACCGACTGCGAGAGTTCATCATCTGCGTCGTGAATCGAGGCGCCCGCGACTGCTGCACCGCTCCCGTCGATGACACGACCCTCCGCGGCACCACCCGAAAACAACTCAACCCGCGGAATCTGCGTGACGCCGTCAACCCGCGCGTTGCTGGCGAGCCGTGCGCTCACGCAGCCGTCCGCACGAAACAAAAGTGTGATTGGACCCGCGCACAAATGTTCGATATCCTGTGTATTTGAGCCGCGAATCTCTCGCTGCTCCTGTCCGCACGAGGTGCGTAGTTCAAGCGTGATCGCTCCGCGCGCGCACGACGCAAGCAGTGGTTGAATGCTAATGGTCGCGCCGCTGCTGAGCTGGACTCTGACCTCGTCACTTTCGCTCGATGTGATGGGCATTGTGCGGGGGGCATATCGTGGGTGGCGTACGCTTACGGTCAGTGCGCCCCGGGCGGCGACCAGCACTGAGAATACGCCATCTGGGCCCGCCAATGTGCGCGCACTCGTGCCGTTGCACTGCAGTTGAACCTCCGCCCCCGCCACCGGGTAGCCCCGCTCATCAAGGACCCGTCCGTGCACCGTTCGCATGCTTCGCTCGATCTGGAGCTGCACATGTTCGACGCGCTCGTCTTGCATGGTAACAACCTCGCGGGCTGCGACTACGCCGTTGATCACCGCAACGACGTTGAACTCACCCAGCAACGATGGTACCCGAAATGTCCCATCATTTGCAGTGAATACACGTCGTACATTGTCGTCTCCATCCGTGCGAAGCTCGATCAACTGCTGCCGCACCGCAAACCCACCCTCATCTACCAGCCGACCGTCGAGGACACCTCCCTCGTGCAGCATCACCTCAACTTCGATGATCGCGCCGCTGCGCGCGAGCACGAGCGCGGTCTCGCCTCGAACATAGGCAGGATGGCTCGCGGTCACACGAAGCGCTCCTGGAGCCACCTCGCCGAGCTGAAACGCGCCATTAAGATCGCTGACAAATCCGCCGAGCTCTGCGGAAGGATTGCTGCCGAAGGAGGTTCCAATTCCAACACGTGATTCAAGCGGTCTCGGCGCAGTTGGGATGCGCGGAACCGAACCAACCGTCACGCCGAGCTCTCGTCCGGGTCGTAGCTGCGCGGTGCTTCGCTCCTGGCGGTCGAAAAGCGAATCCCTAAACGCCCTCGCGCTCGCGTTGAGAATACTTGACTGTCCATCGAGATCCAGCGTGGCGACTTCGATTTGTGCGTTGGCGATCGGGTTGTGTCGTGAATCGACCACTCGACCCCGCACAAATGTGTTAGCCACTCCTGGACCGGGCCAGCT
>JANNCG010000221.1:0-2159 GCA_031386385.1 Myxococcales bacterium | reverse complement strand
CACGATGTCATGACCGCGTATAGCTTCGATGTATTGCTTTTGTGCGAGACCTTTAGGAGCAATCACCCGGTGGCGCGCAGAGACCAACACAACGTCATCGAAGACGTCTTTCAAGCGCATGCCAGGGTGCTCGCGGAGCAGCCGAGCCGCGCGTGCCACATCCTGCGGTCCGAGGGCGTTGCCGTCACGCACGGAGGTGACCAGCTCACCAATAAGCCGCTCAACAAAGGCTACCTCGTCGGCGGGACCTTGAATGAGAATGTTGCTGCCACGCATCCCGATTGAAATATTGGCCTCTTGCTCAAGCACGCGGAGGTTGTCGTTGCGAGCTCCAACCAGGGCCGTCAGGACACCCGTGTCGTTGATCTCAACTTGTGCACTGATGTCTGTCCGCTTGTCGCGCGAGGTTCGCTCGTCTTTTCCGGTACCCATACAATAGTGCAACGGTAGCACTCTATTGCGAGGACAACCACCTTCACAGCACCGCTGTCACCCACCATGCGTTCGCGGAACGCTCACCCCTTCAAACGGATCCTCATCCCCTTCAACAGCAGTCTTCTCCACGCCCGCCTGGAGCTCAAGGGCCTCAATGCGTTTGCGCAGGAGTTCATTTTGGGCTGCTAATTGTCTGATCATGTCGCTCACCGGGTCCGGCAGAACCGCTTGGTTGAGGGACTCTTCAACGCGGCGCGGAGTTCCGTTAAGTGGGACGACCCGACCAGGAACCCCCACCACCGTAGCCCCCGCAGGCACGGGGCGAACCACCACGCTCCCCGAGCCAATCCGTGCGCCCTCGCCCACGTCAATGTTGCCCAAAATGCAAGCGTTTGAGCCAACCACAACGTTGGGCCCAAGCCGAGGGTGCCTTGGTCCACGCTCAAGACTCACGCCCCCAAGCACCACGCCCTTGTAGATCAAACAACCGTCGCCCACGACCGCGGTCTCGCCAATTACCACTCCCATCCCATGATCGATAAACACCTTGTGACCGATGGTTGCCCCGGGATGAATCTCGATCCCGGTCGCGAAGCGATTGATGGCTGCCAGTGTTTTTGCAGCTAATTTTTGCTCACTATGCCACAACCGATGCGCAACTCTGTGGGCCCACAGCGCGTGAACGCCCGGGTAGGTCAGCGCCACCTCGCCAACAGACAGCGCCGCGGGGTCGTTGTCCATCGCTGCTTGGATGTCTTCACGACAACGTGTGAGCGTGTTTTGCAAAATCGAGCGTAGGCGCATCAGAAGTACCTTCGAGTCAATCGAACTCTTGGAGAGATTTATAGCATAAACCGCGGACGGAGTAGCGCTGGCACTCATCCCAACTGCGAATCTGGGTGCGCTGGTGGATCAGGTGAGCGAATTTTCATGGCGTTTGAGTCTCGTGCCATTCATGCAACGGGGGGACTCGAAGCGCCAGTGGGGGTGAGCTCGCTTCGTGATTGGACGTACAAAATGCGTGCTGTGTACGCGAACAAACCAATAGAGCCCATGGTGATTGTCAAGACTCCCCAACGAAGTGGGTCGATGCCGAGCTTGCGTGCCCGAGGAGCGGCAAAAACCAGCGCGATAGACGCGGCAAAGAGCAGGTCCACAAAGATCTGAATGCTCCAAGCGCTCGACACAACGGCGCCAAACAACCCGCGAAATCCGAGTGTGAGAAGGGGGTAGAGGGTCAACGTACCAAACAGCGCCGACATGACGGCCGGGACGAGCCAGAGATTCTTGTTCACGACGAAGTCCTTTCGAGTTCTTGCATTGGACTTAGAAGCCTTCGCAGACGTGGTCCATTACCTCGACGGGTAATACGGAGCCGACGGGAGCTCAACAAGTGGGCGCCCTTGACGCTTGCGAGCGAGAATTATCGCTCATTGAACGGGAGCTCGCTCATCCGTTGTGACACACTCTGCAGCGATGAAGCCGGCAGCGATCCGTCCAGTGGTTCAGCTCTTTGTATGCACCAACGAGCGCAAGGCGGACGACCCACTGCAGAGCGCCTGCGGAGCGCATGGACCCGTGGTTTTGAGCACGCTCAAACGCAAAGTGTCCGAGCTCGGACGGCTACGCGACGTGTGGGTCACCAAGACCGCTTGCTTGGGGCAGTGTCCCAGGGAGGGATGCTCAGTGGTGCTCACGCCGAGCGGCGAGCAGTGGGTTGATGT
>JANNCG010000220.1:0-2741 GCA_031386385.1 Myxococcales bacterium | reverse complement strand
GCTAAAGCCTCTTGAGCTTACAGAGCTTCGCCGTCGGGTTGGGATGGTGTTTCAGTACGGTGCCCTCTTTGACTCGCTCTCAGTCTATGACAACACCGCTTATGGGCTTCGTGAGCACTACGCCAAGAGTATGCCTGATGAGACAAAGCACGAGCGAATCACTGGCGCACTCGCGGCCGTAGGTCTCGCAGGGACTGAGCCATTGCTCCCAAGTTCGCTCAGCGGTGGCATGCGCAAACGCGCAGGCATCGCGCGCACCATCGCCCTTCGCCCCGAGCTCGTTCTGTACGATGAGCCCACCATGGGTTTGGATCCCATCAACACAACGCGTATCGGCCACCTGATAAGGACACTGGCGCGCGAGATGAACATCACCAGCGTGATGGTCACCCACGATATGAAATTGGCCTTTGAAATGGCCGATCGGATCGTCATGATTGATGACGGCAGAGTGCTCGGTGTCGGCGACCCAGCCTCACTTCGCGCGCACCCAGATCCGAGGGTCAAAGGGTTTATTGAGGGCGCAGATCCTGAGTGGAGCGACGAAGATGAAAAGCTCTATGGCCTGCCCGAAATCGGTGGCCCCGAGGGTGGGTAAGGGATCCAAACTGAGCAACAATTTGCGCGTGCAGAAGCACAACGCGCGTGGAGCCGTCCCCCGCTGTTGTGCTAGGCTATGCGCAACTCGAAGGGAGTTGTGTCTAAATTCCGATGGCCACTGTTGAAGAAGTTCACTCACACGTTGTTGCGATCCTGACGGAAGCCAACATCAGTTTTTCGGTCAAAGCAGAGCGACTCTTTGTTCGCTTAGGCTCTGCTGCGGTCTTCATTCGCGCAGAAGCCTGGCTCAACAGTCATGTCATTGTTGAGCTGCTCTGTCCGGTGCTCAAAAACGTCGACAAGCCCGCAGGGTTGCTCGAGAAGCTCAACCAGCTCAATTGCGGGTTGTTTTTTGGCAAAGCATATTTGCACGACAAGGGCGTGTGGCTCGCGCACAACCTGCTCGGCGACCACCTAGACCCCGAAGAGCTGATCGCCACACTCGGCCTGCTTGGGCGAACCGCCGATCGGATCGATGACGAGCTCAAGGGCGACTTTGGCGGCCAGCGATTCAACGACAACTAACCCGTCGAAGTGGGGGACTGACTTCGCAAAAAAAACCTGCGCAGAGAGCGGTTGCTTCAATCTGCGCAGGATAAATCTATAGCACCGCTGCACGTCTACTACCTTACCGTTGCTACCTCTCGGTCCTGGCGGGGTTACAGCGCGGACGCCAACGATGCCAAGAGGGGGTATAGCGCGGGTTTTTCTAATCGCCAAGGGCAAAGAAGGTTTACTCTCTGCTCGTGAGACGAATTCATTCTATCGCCCAAATCACTGCGCTGTCGGTTTTTGCCCTGAGCTGCGCTTCCGGACAAACTGCGATGCGACCCCTGCGCGCTGGCGCACAGCGGGACGCCGCAGGGCGCACGTACTTTGAGCTCCGAACAATCGACGCGTCGTACTGTGCGCAAGAAGGTCACGATACTGCACGGACGCAGCAAGGCGCTCGGGATCGACTCGCCGCGACCTCGCAAGAGCAAGGATACTCTGGTGTTCGCGAGGTCCGATGTGAGCAGGGAGCCCCGAGCTGTTCAACAGGGTTCACCTGTCGTGGGATCGCCGTTCGCTATGTGATCGCACGTGCGGACGGAAGCTATCCAGCAGTGGTGCGAGGGCCGTGTGATCCTATTTGCGAAGGGACTGCAACGTGCCAAGACGGGCAGTGCACCCCCACGTGCACGCCAGCATGTACGGGCGGCCGCGTGTGCGCCACAGACGCAACATGCGTGCAAATTGATTAACGATTAGAGCGCAATACGGCCTGAGCGATGTACGCTCGGGCGTCCATGAAAACAGCGCACCCCTCGCGTCCTAACTTCTTCAGCACCGTCGTCTCACTCATTGGTTTGACGGCCCTTGTGGGATGCCCCGGGCGCAACCAGCAAGACGTCGTTGCAGACAACGCTGGCAGCACCGATATCGTAAGCGACATGCCGTTGGCGAACGTTGACGTGCGGCCCAGCGACGCAAGCGACGGAGCACAGTCTGAAGACGTCCCCGACGATGTGGCGAATGTGGTGGTCGCGTGCACTCGAGTACCGCGCCGCGCGCCAAGCGGGATGGACATCGTCCCTTCGGCGCCCATTGAAGTGATCCGAGATGAGATGGGGATCCCACACATTTACGGTCGCACCGATGCCGATACGCTGTTTGGCGCAGGCTATCTGCAAGCAACTGACCGGTTGTTTCAGATGGAGATTCTGCGACGAACTTCGTACGGGACCATGGCTGAAATTTTTGGCGCTGATAAGGTTGGTCAAGATCGGCTGCTTCGCTTG
Source organism: Myxococcales bacterium (assembly GCA_031386385.1). GTDB lineage: Bacteria > Myxococcota_A > Polyangia > Polyangiales > JANNCG01. The sequence continues at coordinate 360 of JANNCG010000220.1, read as the reverse complement.
ATGAACATCGGCGGCCTCGGTCGCATCACCGCTGATCGCGTGCAGCGCGAGGCGCCTGAGACGTATCGCATGGTGCAAGCGTGGGTCAGCGGTGTGAACCGACGAATCCGCGAGATCACCAACGGAACGATCGCACGACCACCTGGATTTCGTCAGGCAGAGTTCAATTTTGTTCCTGAGCCATGGACCGCCGATGATGCGCTTGCGGTCTCGCGATTGTTGCTCTTTCGCAACGCCGGCCAGCTTGAGTACGACATCCTCGCGTCGATCGTGAACCGCTACGTCGACGCAGCGGCGAACGTCCCTTTCGCCAAGCCGGTACGCGACACGTTTGTGCTCCCGCCAGAAGAGCGACCCATG
>JANNCG010000188.1:0-3232 GCA_031386385.1 Myxococcales bacterium | reverse complement strand
CCCGTGTGTGACACAACGCGCGGTGTTTGCATCGCGAGCTCACCTGACGCAGGTGTCAGCGATGCGACAGCGGACGTGAGCACGGACGCACCAGTGGACGTCAATGTAGCCATGGACGTCCCTGCGAATTTGGACAGCGGGAGTGTGCGCGACGGCAGCTTCGATGCACGCACAAACGGTGATGCCTCCGCAATGGACGCAGCCACGGGAGGTCTGGTCTCTGGAGACGGCGCATGTGCATGCCGCGCACCAGGCGCACCATCGTCTCGCGACAACCCTGCGTTTGCAGCGGTATTGGCGCTCAGCGCGGTGCTGGCTTCTCGACGTCGACGACGCGGCTAGAGCAGGTTCAGCAGACATTTGTGACAGCGCCCAAGCGGATTCGTGGCAATTTTCAGGGCAATGTTGGTGGCGATGTCACAAGCTGAACCGAAACGCGCTACAGAGCGCAGGTTCGCAACAAACGGCTCAGACCAACGTTCGACGAAAGATCGAGCGCTCTGCGCTGGGGTTGCTCAGCCAGTGCGCCTCGGTCCGGTTGAAACCGGCAGTCTCATATCCCTTTGTGAGCCCTGGCCAGAGGACCTCGTCTTGGTGCTTTTCGACCGCACTCGCGTCAAACGGGTACCCCTCGATAGCGGTCCATCCCTGGGCTCTTCCGTGCTCGACGAGCGCTTGGAGCAGCGCTGCCTGCAGCCCCTTTCCCCGAAATTCGGGGGCGACAGTGATGCACACGATCCCTGCGATGTCCTTGGCAGCGGGACCCACCTGCGCGACCCGCTTCCATGTCCAATAAAAATCCGTCAGCGGCCCAACCGAAATCCACGCGAGCAGTTGGGCCTCTTTGTACGCCAAAACGCCCACATGAAACCCTGCACGCATCTTCTCAAACACGATGTTGCGATTGATCTCGGGCGCCTCTTTTTGCTGCCGTTGTGAGTCTGCCATGTTGGTCCACTTCTGATGCCAAAACGCACAATAACATCCTGCGTGATTGCCGCAGTTGGTTAGCGACGTGAAGTCTGCGAAGTTATTCTCGGCAAGCCGCTCGATTCGAATCTGGGTACTCATGGGTGCTCTGAGGGTAGAGAAAGACCACCGACAAATCTAGCGTGGGCGCTGTATCTCGAGAGGCGCTCCGCTTGAAGTCCAACACTGGCAAACGCAGGTTTTGCGCTGATAAAATGCAGCAAATAGCTGAGTCTGTGCTAGGTTGCGAAGGTGACTTTTGGTGCGATTTTGCTTCTCGCTGTAGGCGTTGCGATGGACGCAATGGCGGTCTCAGCAGCGCGTGGACTCGCGACCCCGAAGATTCAACTTCGACATGTGCTGCTGGTCGCGATTTTTTTTGGCGGCTTTCAAGCGCTCATGCCCTTGATCGGGTGGTTTTTGGGGACCCGCATTGGGCCGTTAGTGCAAACTTGGGATCACTGGATTGCCTTTGCGTTGCTTGTGGCGATCGGGTCAAAGATGCTCTGGGAGGCCCGACCCTCGAACACTGAAGAAGTGTCCACCGAGAAGGACCTCTTTGCGATGGGTGTGATGTTTGTCTTAGCGATTGCCACGAGCATCGACGCGCTCGCGGTGGGCGTGACGCTCCCATTGATGCATGCCCCACTTGGGCTCTCGGTGCTCACGATCGGGCTCACAACGGCGTTGCTGAGCGCCGTCGGCCTCTATGCGGGACGAAGGTTTGGCGCGTCTTTGGGACATCGCTTAGACGCATTGGGTGGCCTCGTCCTTATCGGACTAGGAATCAAGATCCTCGCGGGGCATCTTTTGGCGAGCGTCCCCGCTCACTAGCTCGCCGCGTGTATTCAGCAGCGCCACCTCATCGACAAAATCCGCCACACGATAGTGTTGATTCTCGCTCACAACCCGCACGAGCACCTTGCCTTCTGGCACCAAATCCACGCGAAAATTAGGGACACTCCCCGCTTCAACAGCGACGATAAACAAGCGCCGTTGACGTTCGCGGATCAGCGCGAGAACCAACACCAACACGCCCAACCCTACGCCGAGAACGGCGGTGGTGATCGTCATCGCGTGCCCAATTGCAACACGCGGCAGCGTGACGTCTCCTCGGGTGTGTCTATATGCGTCCAGCAGCGCCAACCCTGCGATCACTGCGCTCGTGGTGCCTATCACCGCCTCGCCACGCTCTTCGCCGGCAAGCCCGCTTTTCGCGCGTCTTTGTGCCCAGCTGATAGGCGTACCAAACACCGCGATGGTGAATCCCCACATCGGAATCCACACTGTAGCGCCGCAAATGAGGGTTGTTAGGACGACCATCCAGGGGTCGTTCACTCCCATGTGCTCACCACACATGAACATGATGAGCGCCCCAACACACGCGTTGAGCGCGGCCAGTGGAACGGACCAAAACCACCCCGCGCGAAGGCCCGACTGGCCAACACTCTTTGTGGATCGCAATAGCCTTACCCAAATGAGCGCACAGATTATCGTCGGGATCACCAACGCTAACCCCGTGACGTGGCTCTTAAACGGAACGGACAACATGGACGCAGCCGCGGACGCCAGCGCCGTTGCAACCGCCATTGCGCTAAGCCACTGCAACGCTTTGAGCTGACGAAACGAAGGGAGATTCACCTACGTGGCACCAAGCTAAAAGTGTAGCACCTGATCATCGGCAATAACGGGTATAACCGGCAGAGTGCCTCCACTTGGACTTACCAGCATCCTCGCGCTTGTTGTGATCGCCGGCTTCACTGTTGAATCGGCCATTGGCTTTGGCGCGACCGTGATGACCCTGTCGCTCTCGGCGCTCATCGCGCCTTCGATGGACGTGTTGCCCGCGTACATTCCCCTCAACCTCGCGCTGTCGTTGTACTTGGTCGTGAGGTATTTTCGCGAGATCGCGTGGAGAGTGTTGCTCACTCGCATCGCGCCCTTTGTGGCCGTCGGAATGTTCGTAGGCGTCGCCATTGGTGCACGCCTAAGCCGCGCGGTCGGCCTGCGAATCTTCGGCGCATTTGTCATCGCCCTCGCCCTGTCCGAAGCGTACTCACGCTATCGGGCCGCCAAAGCGCCCCCCGACGCGACAGTGCCTTTGGAGTCCGCGACGCGAACATGGACGCGTGATGTGATCGCGATGACCCTCTGCGGCGTGATGTTTGGAATGTACGCGACCGGCGGACCGTTAGCGGTCTGGAGCGTCACGCATCATGCAAAGACTCCCGCGGTCTTTCGCGCCACGCTTGCGTTTTTGTGG
>JANNCG010000177.1:0-10777 GCA_031386385.1 Myxococcales bacterium | reverse complement strand
GGGGACTCATGCATCGTCCGCTCAATGGGCTGGGGTCCATGGGCTGGAGGTATGGTGACCGCAGAGCTTGAGAAGCACTTCGCGACCATGGGTGTGTCGCTGATCGCGCTCAACGCTGGCGCCAAGGCGTTTGTTGATGAGTTTGCGAATCGTGCTGCTGCCACTCAAGTAGTGATCAGTGGAAGCGATGACGAGAAGAGCCTTGGTGAGGGTTCGCTTGGAAGTAGCGTGGATCATCCCCTAGTGAGTGAGCTTCACGTGAGCGCTCGAACTCATGGTGAGCTTGCCGATCACGCCATTGGTGGGATGGTTGTTGTCCCCGTGGTGATGGCGGTTGAGTGGATGGTACGAGCTGCAAAAATGCTCGCGCCTGAGATGAGTGTGCGCGCTGTGCGCTCGATTCAAGTGATGAGCGGAATCAAGCTTGAGCGCTTTGCCACAACAGGCGATACGCTCACTTTGACTGCAAAAAAGCTCTCTAATGGCACCGGAATCGTCGCCGCTGTTGAGCTTCGTGGCGCCAAGGATCGACTGCACTATCGCGCTCAGGTTGAGCTGGGTGACGCGCTCGACGGCGTTGCGACCGGCGTTGCTTCGGTGCACGTGGATGGTTTTGACGAGACCGTATACGACGGCCACTGTTTGTTTCACGGACCACGCTTTCAAGTGATTGAACGAGTCAGTGGTATCTCTCGCGAAGGAGCCACGGGGACGATGCATGGGCTTGTGAAGCGCGGTTGGTCCCCTGAGGGATGGCTCACGGACCCGGCGTTGATGGACGGCGTGCTGCAGTTGGCTGTGCTCTGGAGCAAAAAAGTCCTTGGAGGCGCGACGTTGCCGATGGCCGTTGGCGCGGTGACCTTCGGTCATCGAGGCCCGCTGGAGAGCGCGTTGGGATCGGTGCGGGTGGTGGTGCAGGGACGCGCGATCGAGAGCGGTCGTGCGGTGTGTGATGTGTTTGTGGTGGATCAGAGCAATCGTGTTCTGCTCGCATTTTCGGCAGTAGAAGTGATTCTTCGTCCTGGCGAGCCGGCCGCGACGGCGGTCATAAGCAGTAGTTAATTCATGAGCTGGCAACCCATCGCGATCGTTGGTCGCGCGTGCGTGCTCCCCGGAGCGCTATCCCCCGATCAACTGTGGAACAACGTGGTCTCTCCGGGCAAGAGCATGGTGCAGCCGGCTCCGCCGGGTCGATGGCGCCTTGGGTCTGCTCACGCGATGGGGACCGTTAACGCCTATCAAGATCGCGCTTGGAGTGATGTGGGTGGGTACGTGTCGGGGTTTGAGTCTGTCTTTAATCCGTCTGGATTTTTGCTGGACTCTGAGACGGTGATGTCTCTTGATCCGATGTTTCAGTGGGCCATGCACTGCGCGCGCGAAGCGCTTGCAGAGGCTGGGATTCACGGCCCCCAACCGCGTGGGGGCTTGGTGTTGGGAAACCTCTCGTTTCCGACTAGCGCGCATGCTGAGTTTGCCGAGCACGTCTGGCTCAACGCTCAAAACGCCTCTCACGAAGCCCTTCGCAAACAAGCACTAAGCTCGCATCGGCCCGATGCCCGCAACCGGTATTCATCTGGATTGCCCGCGACGTTGACCGCGAAGGCGCTGGGGCTTGGAGGCGAGTCTTTTTGTCTCGACGCTGCCTGCGCTTCATCGCTGTACGCCCTTGAAATTGCCGCGCGAATGCTCAACTCACAGCAGGCTGACGTGATGCTCGCGGGCGCGGTGAATCGCGCTGATGATCTGTTTATTCACGTTGGTTTTTGCGCACTCTCAGCCATGAGTCGCACGGGGCAAAGTCGCCCCTTTCATCGCGACGCTGATGGGCTTGTCCCCGCCGAGGGCGCAGCGATCTTGGTGCTACAACGGCTAAGTGATGCTGTCGCGCAGGGCAAGAAGGTCTATGGCGTGCTTCGAGGCGTGGGGCTGTCTAACGACGGTCGAGGCCGCGGGCTGCTTGCTCCGTCAGAAGAAGGCCAGCGACGCGCGATCACAAAAGCGTACAAATATGCTGGGATTTCTGCGGCGAACGTCACCCTTCTTGAGTGTCACGCCACCGGGACGCCTGTCGGCGATGCCACTGAAGTTCACTCTTCGGCGGCGGTGTTTGAGGGACGAAAGGATCTCCCGATTGGGTCGCTTAAGAGCAATTTAGGACACCTGGTCACCGTCGCAGGATCCGCAGCGATCTTGAAAGTGCTCTCGGCCATGGAGCACCGTGTGCGCCCGTTGTCTCTGCACGCGGACTCACAGATCGAGGCACTCGCTGGCGGGCCGTTTCGTGTTTTGCAGCAAAATGAGCCGTGGAACGAGCATCGAATCGCCGGCGTGAGCGCCTTTGGCTTTGGTGGCAACAACGCGCACGCGGTGATTGAGTCTTACGAAGACTATCAAGCTGCGCACACCACAAAGCTGAGTCCACTGCACACGACGTTAGAGTTTCCACGCATCGCGGTGGTGGCCGTTGGGGCGAGGGTAGGGCAGGCGCAGTCGAGCGACGACGTGGTGAGCTCACTCATGGCGGGTCAACCGGTCGCACAGCCGGCCAAAGAGATTTCGATTCAGCTGAAGGGGCTGAGGTTTCCGCCGAAAGATTTGGATCACACGCTCTCGCAGCAGCTGTGGATGCTTGAACTTTGTCGCGAAATTTGCGGCGAAATGTCACTCCCGCGCGACCTGACGGGCGTGTTCATTGGCATGGGCTGTGACTCAGAAATTGCGCGCTACGGGGCGCGATGGAGGCTTGCAGAGTGGGCCTCACAGACGACACCCAATCCAAACACTGCAGACCGAGCCTGGCTTCGCGGGGCACAAGATGCGTTTGTGCACTCGCTCGAGGCGGCCGGAGTGGTGGGGACCATGCCTAATATTCCTGCGAATCGAATCAACAGTCAGCTTGATTTGGCAGGCTCGGGGTTTTCGCTCTCGTCCGAAGAGCACTCGGGTATCAGCGCGTTGCGAACCGCCGCGCGAGCCCTTCAACAAGGCTCGCTCTCCGCTGCTGTTGTGGGTGCGGTGGACTTAGCTCACGAGAGCGTGCACCGCGAAGCGAGGCGCTCATTGGGGCAGAGTGATAACCTTGGCGATGCCGTTGTCGCGATGGTGTTGATGCGTGAGTCCGACGCGCGCGCCAAGGGACTTGAGGTTTTCGCGGTGGTTGATCCGTGGATCGAAAACACCGCGCAAGCTTCTATCGTCGTGGGCGACTGCGCTGAGACAAATTTCAATCCATTAGCATTTTTTCAGCATACTCACGCGGCTAATGGACTGCTCTCTGTGGCTTGTGCGGTCTGGTCACTGCACTATCAACTGCGCTTTGTCTTTGGGCAACAAGCGGTCCACGACGGGACCCTGTCGTCGATTCGAGTGACGACCAGCGCGCTGGAAGCCGTCTCACAGTCACTGCTGCTTCATCGGGCCGACACCGGTTCGTTTTCACGGAGTCCGTCGATGAGTGCGGATCCGGACAAAGGGACGCTGCGACGTCCTGCTCACTTCTCTGAGGTTGTCATGCCTGATCGAGTTCAAAAAATGGAGCGCGCTCCAAGGTTGCCGTCGGTGATGTCCAACGGTACGCACGAAGCCAAGCCTTCTGCGCCAAGTGCGCATGGCGTGACTCCTGTTGCTGTTGTGACGCCTGTTGCTGTTGTGGCGCAAGTGCCGGTGGTGCGTGCGGCCCCGTTGCCAGTTGCCGTCGCGGCACCAGTACCTGCACCTGCACCTAGTCTCGGATATCAGGTGACCGAGCCGTCTTCAAACGCGCAATCAGAGAGCCTCGTGAGCGATTCAAACGCGAGTGCACTCGCTTATGCTGCGCAAATGCACGCGCAAATCGCTGCGGTCCATGGACAGTTTTTGCAGAACCAGAGCGCGGTGCACCAGGCGTTTTTGTCACTTCAAGCTTCGCTGACAAGGTCGCTGGTTCAGTTCGCGAGCACAGACACCCTACCAGCGGAGCTGTTTCAGCTGGACCACGCCGCGCCCGCGCCGATGCACGCCAACGTGACCGTCGAAGTGGCTCCTGTCCCGCAAACGCACGTCTTTGATCCGTTGCCTGCGCCCCCGCACGTACCCACTCTTGCACACACCGCAACTCCCACAGCTGTCGTCGTTGTGCCCGCGCGAGACGTCACCGTGATCGCGCCGTCCAAGAATCTTCCGGGACCGAAGTACTCACGCAAGCAGCTTGAGGTCCTCGCAGGTGGAAACATCTCAGAGGTTTTTGGTAGCGAATTTGCAGCACAAGATGGCTATCATCGGCAGGTAAGAATGCCCATGCCTCCGTTGCTTCTCGCGGATCGCGTGACGGGGATTGATGCCAAGCCTCTCTCCATGGGGACCGGGACGCTCTGGACCGAGACGGATATCAAGCACGACAGCTGGTATCTCAACGATGAAGGCCGGATCCCCGCAGGAATCATGATTGAAGCGGGTCAAGCCGACCTTCTTTTGATCTCGTGGCTTGGGGTGGACATGCTCAACCGCAGCGAGCGAGTGTATCGTTTGCTAGGTTGTGAAGGCACTTGGCACGGGGCGCTGCCCAAAGCTGGCGACACGCTCGTGTACGACATTCACGTGGACTCGCACGCCAGTCAGGGGGATGTCCGGCTGTTTTTCTTTCACTACGACTGTCGGGTCAACGGCGAGCTGCGGTTGCGCGTTCGCGGCGGACAAGCGGGATTTTTTACCGATGAAGAGCTCGCCAACTCTGGCGGTGTCTTGTGGAACCCCGAAGAAGAAAAGCTCTCTCCCGACTGGAAAAAAGACCCTCCCGCGATCGCGTGCACCAAGACATCTCTCACCCGCGAAGAGCTCGTCGCCTTTGCGCGTGGCAGTGCGTTTAAGGCCTTCGGTCCCGGCTGGGAGGTGACCCAAGCCCATGTGCATTCGCCAAGGATTTCGCCAGAAAAACTCTTACTCGCGCATCGCGTGACAGAGTTTAATCCCGACGGTGGGCCGTGGAAGCTTGGCTACCTTCGCGCAGAGCAAGACGTCCGTCCCGACGACTGGTTCTTCACGGGACACTTCAAAAACGATCCCTGCATGCCAGGGACGATTATGTTTGAGGGCTGCCTGCAAATGATGGCGGTGTACCTCGCGGGGATGGGCTACACGGTCGACCGTGATGGTTGGCAGTTTGAGCCTGTGCAAAACAACCCATACCTTATGCGTTGTCGGGGACAAGTCACGCCCACAAGCAAGCTTGTCGTGTACGAGATCTTCGTCAAAGAGGTGATCGCAGGCCCCGAGCCCATGCTCTATGCTGACTTGCTGTGCAGCGTGGATGGACGCAAGGCATTTCACGCACGCAAAGTGGGGCTGAAGCTCATTCCAGGTTGGCCGCTTGAGCACTGGCGAGAGCTTGGCCCGCATCAAGAGCAACAGACCGGCGAGCTCGTTCGGCTGTCGTCGTTGGGAGGACTTAAGAACTACCGCGAGGCCAAACCCGTGGCCGAAGTGGACGGATTTCGGTTTGACTATGGCAGCTTGCTCGCGTGCGCGTGGGGGCGTCCCTCCAACGCGTTCGGTCCATTCTATGAGCGATTTGACAGTGCTCGCAGAGTGGCTCGCCTGCCTGGACCGCCGTATCACTTCATGTCTCGCATCACCAAGCTCAACTCGAAGATGGGCGCGATGCAGGGCGGAGGCGAGATTGAGGTTGAGTACGACGTCCCAGAGTCGGTGTGGTACTTCGATCAAAATGGCTTCGCGACGATGCCATTTTGCGTGCTCATGGAGGCCGCCTTGCAGCCCTGCGGTTGGCTCGCGAGCTATGTGGGTAGCGCGTGCTCCGTTGACATCGACGTGTTGTTTCGCAACCTAGACGGCACCGGAACCCTTCACGCCGACATCCTCCCGAACTCTGGCCCCTTGGTGACTCGCGTCAAGATCGACAGCATCTCGCAGACCGCTGGGATGATTATTGAATCGTTTGTGGTCGAGTGTTTTCAGGGCGACCGTCGCGTGTACGACATGAAGACGGTGTTCGGGTTTTTTCCGAAAGAAGCGTTTGAGAACCAAGTGGGACTGCCGGTGAGCGACCCCGATCGCGCGCGCTTTGAGGGACCGAGCAACATCCAGCGCGTACTGAAAAATCACACACGAAGTGAGAATCCTTCAACGGCCGAGCTCGCGGACACCATGCTCTTAATGCTGGACCGCGTGGTGCGTTGGGATCCCGAAGGTGGCAAGAAAAACCTTGGCTACGCGCGGGCTGAGAAAGACGTCGACCCAAACGAGTGGTTCTTCAAAGCGCACTTTTTTCAAGACCCGGTGCAACCGGGCTCGCTTGGCATTGAGGCATTCTGCCAGCTTCTTCAGTGGGCAATGCTTGAGCGGGGAATGGGCGTTGGGATTGCGAACGCTCGGTTTGAACCCGTCATGTTGGGCAAGGCGTGCTCGTGGAAATATCGTGGGCAAGTTGTTCCGAAGAATAAACGCATCGGGATTGAGGTCGAGATCACCGAGGTGGGCACGGACGATCGTGGCGTGTATGCCTTGAGTGAGTGCTCGCTCTGGGTGGACAATAAACGCATTTATTCAGCCAAAAACCTGGGTATGCGGATCGTCTCGGGTCCCGAGCGTACCAAGCGACTCACGCCTCAGAGCGCCTCGTCAACTCCCGACGTTGAGCTCGTCTCACTCGCGACGCACTCGTGGATTGGCGATCACAGACCCACCTGGGCTGTTGCTGCGATGCCCTTGTTTTCGATGGTCGATCGATTGGCCCAGTGTGCGGAGAGCGCAACGGGCGAACACGCGATTGAGCTGCACTGTGTCCAGGTCCAGCGCTGGCTGCCCATCCTCGATGACTCGACTGTGAAGCTTCGTACTGAGTGCACAGGCTCAGGCCACTCTCGCGACTGCACTCTCTCGGCGTGGCGTGAAGCCAATGACCCCGCGCTCTCGCGCTTCGAGACCGTCGCTGCCGGAACCGTAATCACTGGAAACTACCAGCTTGAACGACCCATCGCGCTCTCGCCCTTGAGCGACGGGGACCTGATGACGGACCCCTACGAGAGCGGCGCCCTCTTTCACGGCCCCGCGTTTAGGGTCCTTCAATCGCTGCGCTTCACGAGCACAGGCGCGTCCGCAGAGCTTTTGTTTGAGCGGTGTACCGTCGATCGCGGAGCGTTGTCGCAGGGGATTTTGGATGCGTTGACGCATGCGATTCCACACGATGATTTTCATCGCTGGTGTCCTGAGGTGAGCGTGGATTTTGTCGGGTATCCGTACCGTCTTGAGTCCATGGTTCTCTTTGATCGCGTCCCAGAGCACGGCGTAGGGCGTATTGAAGCGCGCTATGTCCGCGTTGATCTCGAGAAGCGATTGATCACTACGGACCTGCAGTTGATCGCCGACGACAAGGTTTTGGTAAGCGCACGATTGACTGAGATTTTGCTGCCAAAAGGCCCTTATGGTGCCGCATCCCGTGAGTCGCGCATTCGGTTTTTGCGCGATCAACGTTGGGATCCCACGGTGTGCGTCTCTCGCGAGAGCGATGGGGTCACCACGCTTGATCCACAAGCGGTGCAGCAGATTGACTGGCTGCCGGGCAACCTCGCGAAGATCTACAACATTCCTCGTCAAGATCGCGCGAAGACCGCTGAGATTATCGCCGCCAAAGAGCACTTGGCGCGAAGGCTGTTTTGCCACCCTGCGCAAATTGACTTTGATTTGCTCTCACAGTCCGGCGTTGCAAAAATCCGTCCGCTCGCTCGTCATGACGTAGAGCTTGGTCGTGAGGGCGCGCTGATCACTGTCCGCACTCCCGAGCCGACATCGAAGTCCATGCCAACGAAGATGGATTTAAGTCCTGTGCGGGACTATTGGAGCCGATGGTTTGCGCTCGGACAGTGGCCGGGCGAAGACATCCACTACGCACTCATTGAGCGGTGTGTCGAAAACGTTGTGCTCACGGATCCCGCTCAATTTGCAGCACTTCGCGGCAAGTCGGTGCTGTACCTGGCCAACCACCAAGTGGGCGTTGAGTCGCTTTTGTTCTCGGTCCTCGCGGCCGGATTGAGCGCGCAGCCCGTGGTCACACTCGCAAAAGCCGAGCATCGGACATCGTGGTTGGGCAAGCTCATTGAGCACACCTTTCGCTATCCCAACGTGCGTGATCCTCGGCTGATTATGTTCTTTGAGCGCGAAGATCGCGAAGCGTTGCTCGCCATTGTGGGACAGCTCGCAGAAGAGCTTCGCAGTCAGTCACGCAGCGTGATGGTGCATGTTGAGGGCACCCGTGGCGTGAGCTGCCGGCATCCGGTTCAGAAGATGTCCAGCGCGTTTGTGGACATGGCGATCGCGGTGGGGGTTCCGATTGTGCCGGTGCGTTTTGTGGGGGGATTGCCGAGTGATCCGGTGTTGGAGACGAGGCTGGAGTTTCCGCTTGGGTATGGCAAGCAAGAGTATTGGATTGGGCGGGCGATGATGCCCGAAGAGCTGCAGTCGCTGCCGTACAAGATGCGCAAGCAGTTTATTATCGATGCCATCAATGGGCTTGGGCCGTCACCGGCGCAAGAAGAGCCCTCACGTGGGGATACAGGGTTTGCGCAGGCCGTCGCGAAGTGGGAGGCGAAGACGGGTGCCACTGCAGAGCACGCCGCGATCATGATGGCGCTGATGGAGTATGGTGATCGACGGACGCCTGAGATGCAGCAGATTCTTAAGTACGCTGGGCAAAAAGAGCTGCACGATGACAGCGATGAGGTGAAGTGGCTGTGCGAGCTGGCGCGGAGGCTGGTGCCCAAAGCGGTGGTCTAAGGCTCACTCGGGAGGTGAGAGCAGTGTGCTAGGGGCGCGTCGCCACGAACGTGGTGATGGGTATTTGGTTTGCAAATTTGCAGGCAAATCGCGGATGGGTCCCCGTGTTGCAAGACGATGTTTGGGAGAGCTTGGCTGTTGGTGTCGTGCGTGATTCTGTCACCTTTCACTCGCGGCTGGCGTGCAGTGTAGGCGACAACTAAACAGAGAGCTGCGCCAATGCGAAAACGGTATGGGTCGTTGTTTAGGTTTATCGTTGAGTCGTGCACAGAACCTGCTGAGCGTGTGTATAGCGAATACATTGTGGACGCTGAAGAGCAATTCGTGGACGTATACATCGATCGCGACATCGCCCCCAGCGCGATCGATCCGCGCTTAGGCTTGCTCGGATTGATCACTGCCGAGCGCTCGGCGCTCGAAGCGTTTCACAAGGCGCTAAGCACCACCGGCATCCTTGACCTTTAAGCAAGATCCGGCACAATTTAACGACGAGGACAGCGAGGTACTCATGACCGCATTTGAACAGGCACAACAGTATCGTGAGCAGGTGAACGCCAAAGCGCTCGCCGAACTCAAACGAGTTCACGATGAATCAAGATCGAAGGGCTTTGCCGAAGGCATCGAGAAAGGCTTGGAGAAAGGCATTCAAGAAGGGACGCGTGCTGGCGAAAAAGCGGCGTTATTGCTTGTCGTCGGCGCACGCGGGATCGCGCTCTCTGCGAGTGAAACTGCGCGCATGGAAGCTTGTGAAGACATCTCGGTGCTTCAGCGGTGGCTGCAAAATGCCGCATTCGCGGAGACCGCGAGTGCAGTGTTTGCGATGTAGTTTTGTCGGTGTGCGAGTGCTCTTGGGCGCCGCTACCGCGCAGCGAGAGCTAGTTGGATGGCGAATTTGCAGGGAATGATGAAGAAGTGATTTGTAGCTGGGATTTGAGCGGGATTGTGACGCGACAGTGACTGTTGTTTTCAGATTTGGCTGAATTTGCAGGAAAACATTGTGCCTCGGGGCGAGTGTCGGGTATCGTGCGCGGGCAGGAGGCAGAGCGGATGCTGTTGCGGTTTGAGGGTCTCGCAAATTTAGTGTTCGTGGCGATGGTAGTGCTCCTGCCTCCTCGCGAGGCTATGGCGCAAACGATCGCTGATGTCGTGATGGTGGATGTGACCGCAGTGGATGTGACCGGAGTGGATGTGGTTGCAGCAGACGCAGTGGTGGATGTGAACACAAGCGACGCTGGCGCTCCGGGTACCCGATCGGCTGTCGGAGGTGGCGTGCTCGAGGCGATGGTCGTTGTCGCACCCCGTGCAACCACACAAGCGCCCGTGGCGACGACACCGCGCTTGAGTGGGCGGTGGTTTGGGTGGCAGACGCTCATTGCTGACGGATCGCTGCAGTTGATCAACGTGATCAGCGTCAGCGCATACTCGGCTGGAGCACGAACCGCCGGTTCACTGGCGTTCGCCGGGACTGCGGATATCGGCCTCATTCTTAGCGGTCCCATCGTGCAGTGGAGTCATGGCAACATTGTTCGAGGGTTCTTAAGCCTGCTGCTACACGGCGGGCTTTCGGTCGTTGGCGTGGTTGTGGGAGCACAATTTGGCGCGGTGTTTGCCCGATGTCCACCGGCAGGATTCTGTATCCCAATTGATGGAATCATTTCAGGAATGGGCGCGGGCCTTGTGGTGTTCAATACCATTGCGACAGCGATTGACGTGGGGTTGATGACATACGAAACCGACCCCCTCGCTGACTGGACTCCAGCTGCAGTTCCAGTGACCACTCCCGTGCCGACGAGTCCACCACAAATCGTCTATCCGACGTTTGCCGTGGCGCCAAACCAGCTCACCTTTGGCCTGATGGGATCATTTTAGCTTCGCCGCGCTTGCCGACAGGCTTCGTAAACTTTCGGCGCGAATGTGGGCTAAGGCTGCGCTTGAGGGCGACGTGATCACGAACTCAAAGAACAACCGAGGTCCCGCCAAAATCAGCCAATTTCACGACGAAATGCTTGGC
>JANNCG010000172.1:0-3385 GCA_031386385.1 Myxococcales bacterium | reverse complement strand
CGCCAACGGTCGCCGAGGCTTAGTCGTCCTTCCGACGGGCTCTGGAAAAACCTTTGTCGCCGAGCTTGCCATGATGTCCGCGCAGCGCTCAACGCTCGTGGTCGCTCCCACGATCGACCTGATGAACCAGTGGTACGACGTTTTGGTGACCGCGTTTGGCTGCCCCGTGGGGCTGTTGGGTGGCGGATATCACGAAATATTAGATGTGACCGTCTCTACCTATGACTCAGCATATTTGCACATGGAGACGTACGGTTCGCGCTTTGGTTTGTTGATCTTTGACGAGGTGCACCATTTGCCGTCGAGCACCTATCTCACGGCGGCGGACTGCTCGATCGCGCCGTACCGAATGGGGCTCACCGCGACGCTTGAGCGAGGAGACGGCCGAGAGCACCTGCTCGATGATCGCGTAGGACCTATAGTGTTCTCGCGTGGAATCAAAGACCTCGCGGGCTCGCACTTAGCCGACTACGACGTGATCACTTTGACGGCCAAGCTGACGGAAGAAGAGGCTTTTCACTACAACGAAAACCGTGACATTTATCGGCAGTTTTTGCGCGACGCGGGGATTGATATGAGCCGCTCGGATGGCTGGGGCCGGTTTATTATGCTCTCGTCACGGACGCGCGAAGGCCGCAGAGCGTTTTTGGCTTACCGGCTGCAAAAGCAAATCTCGGTCACGCCTGCGATCAAGCTGGATGTGCTGGAGGGTTTGCTGCGTACGCACGGAAAAGATCGGACCATTATTTTCACGAGCGACAACGAGACGGTGTACCGGATTTCGAGGGACTTTTTGATTCCGGCGATTACGCACCAGACGGACGCGAAAGAGCGGATTGAGCTGTTAAAGCGCTTTAACAGTGGTGAGTATCCGGCGGTGGTCACCTCACGGGTGCTCAACGAGGGTGTGAACATCCCCGAAGCGCGCGTGGCGATTGTGCTCTCGGGGACCGGAAGTGTGCGCGAACACGTGCAGCGATTGGGGCGTATTTTGCGTAAGGGCGAGAACAAACGTGCGGTGCTCTATGAGGTGATTACCGAGAACACCGTAGAAGAGCGCGTGTCTGGTCGGCGCCGCGAACATGATGCGTATCGGCCGTGAGGTCTCTCCCATTGCGCGCAGTGAGAGGGTGAGCGTACCCTTGGCGCACCCCAATGACGCGCTTTGCCAAAATCCTCGGGACCCTTGGTCCCGCATGTGCCAACGAGACAACCCTCACCGCGCTGTTTGAAGCCGGCCTCGACGCGGTCCGTCTCAACTTCTCACACGGAACCCCCGACCAACACCGTACCAACGCCGCCCTGGTGCGCGCCGTCGCGCTCAAAATGGGCCGAACCGTGTCCATCCTCGGTGATCTGTGTGGTCCCAAGATTCGCGTTGGGACCTTTGCCAATGGTCCCATTGAGCTTCAAGACGGCGCGTTGTTTACATTGTGCCATGACACCGTTGCGGGTGATCAGAAGCAGGTGAGTATTAGCTATCCCCTCGGCAATGATCTCAACGCTGGGGACGTACTGTTGCTGGATGATGGATTGCTACGCTTGCGTGTTGAGAGCGTGAGTGGTTCACAAGTGTTCACGCGGGTTGAGATCGGCGGAGCGCTGTCGGATAAAAAAGGAATCAACGTCCCGGGGGTGAAACTCAACATCCCTTCGCTCACGGAGAAGGACGAGCGCGATGCGCTTTTGGCGAGAGAATTGTCAGTGGATTATCTCGCGATGTCCTTTGTGCGCTCGGGCGAAGATGTGCTTCGGTGCAAAGCGGTGGCGGGTGGGATTCCTGTGATCGCGAAGCTTGAAAAACCCGAGGGGGTCGAGCAGCTTGATGCCATTATTGAAGCATCGGACGGAGTGATGGTGGCGCGAGGGGATATGGGCGTTGAGATGGGGAGCGAGAAGGTTCCGCTGGTGCAGAAGCGGACGATTAAGAAGGTGAACGATGCGGGCAAGCTGGTGATCACCGCCACACAGATGCTCGACTCGATGATTCGCAACCCGCGACCCACGCGCGCAGAGGCCGCCGACATCGCCAACGCCGTGCTCGATGGGACGGACGTGTTGATGCTCTCGGGCGAGATGGCCTCGGGCAAATACCCCGTAGAGTCTGTCTCGATGATGGACAGCATTATTCGCGAGATTGAGGGGAGCGACCTGTACCGCGCGCTTCCAGAGCCGAAGGCGTTTGGTGAGGCGTTGAAGTTTCATAACGTGACGGCTAGGGCGGCGGTGATGGCTTCACGCACGCTGAACCTTCGCGCGATTGTGGTGGCAACACGCGACGGGCACACTCCGTCGGTTGTGGCGGATTATCGGCCCCACACTCGCATCATCGCAGTGACCCCCAGCGAAGCGGTCGCGCGAAGGATGGCGATGCAGTGGGGCGTGATTCCGGTGGTGGGCGATCTGGCAGCGCTCGCTTCGCAGGGGCTACTTCTTGAAGCAGATCGGCTGGCCAAGCAGTACGCGCGAGCAGAGAAGGGCGACGCGATCGCGATCTTGCTCGGGTCGCAATCAGGCGACGGTCGGCAGCTGATCCTTCGACAGATCGCGTGATTGGGGGGAAGCAATAACTCTTCGGACACGGCGAGTCCGAGATTGGGACTCGGCGAGTCCTAGCGGTATTTAGCAGGGGATATTGAGATTTTTTCGCGTGGCAAAGGGCGTGAGGGGCTCGCTGCGGAGAAATTCGCGATATTGTGTTTGGGTTATGGTGATCGTCGAGGACTACAGCCTAGTCCTGCGCGTCAGAGGTACGGGAAGGTTTTAGCGCAGCGTCTGGCCGAGGGGCGCTGAGGACAAGCCTCCGCGCAAGGTGCCCTCGCGAAGCGCTCAGGGGCCCATTGGCATTCCTCTGGGATCGTACGAGATGCTGGTGCAATGCTAAAACGTTCAGTCGATCAACCGAACCTCACCTGCGAATAGCTCCGAGCGAATCTGCTTCAAACTCTCACTTTTGCTACACGCACACAGCATCTCCCACGACCCCGGAGGAATGCCAATGACGATGGGTCCCTGAGCGCTCTGCGCGAAGGCACTTGCGCGGATGTCTTGTCGTCCGCGCGGGGTGTTTCTCGTTCAGATACAGCGCTAAAATCTCCCCTTACCTTTGGCGCGCAGCACTCGTGGCGATTCTCACCCTCCTGCGTTGAAGCAGACCCATCCCGTGACTTGAGCGTTGCCGCGACAAATACATCGGTCTGTTTGGTCTCGGGAGCGACGAGTGGATGAACGGGTTGCCGCGCATTGAGGGATGTGCTGAAGTACCTTCTCTGTACCCATGACCACCGCTGCACCGAAAACGAAAGCTCCTGTAGCGATCCTTTATCCAGACACGGACAACATGGCTGAGAGCACGTTGCAGCGGTTGATGGCGGACTTTTTGTGG
>JANNCG010000169.1:0-5611 GCA_031386385.1 Myxococcales bacterium | reverse complement strand
TCGTCGGTGATCTTGCCCCACTGGGTCTGAACCTTGCCCTTGAGTTGCTTCCAGTTGCCTTCGATTTGATCCCAATTCATTGTGTGTTGCTTTCTTTCGTTGCGTTGGTGAAACAGCCAGCATGATGCTGATTGATTTTTGGCCATCGATGTCGATGGTGCTCTGAGAACCCGAGGCGAGCTAGCTCACATCGGAGAGTTGGTTTGTGTCGCACTCTGCGCTGCTGTGACCCTCAATCGCGTGGCTGCTAGCATCGCTCTTGGGGTTTTTCTTGCTGCGGAGCGCGGACTCAGCAGAGGCATAGAGCTTCTTGCGCAGTGCCGTGCCGGACATGGGCGCCAGCAGCAACCCGCCGCTCACGCCGAGCAGAACGCCAGCGGAGAAGCTCGCCACAGTCGCGAATGCGCTGGTGCGGCGTCGAAATCCTAGACGCTCGAGGATTCCCTTCGAAGCGGTCGCTCGGACGCTGTTGTAGATTGTCGCGAGCTGCTCAATGGTCTCAATGACCCCCGAGCTTGTCAGTCTCGCTGTATTCACGGCAGAGCTAGCACTCTGTACGATCGACGCGATGGTCTGAGCGTTGGATTTGTGATCGGCTCTGTCGCCTGCCACATCGGTCGGGGCGTTCGTCGCATGGGTGGCGGCGCCGAAGCCGTTGGTCTTACTTTTTTCGCGCTGTTGTGGCTGCTCTACTGTGTTCATGATCGAGGCCTTTCGCTTGAGAGTGCTTTGCTGCTGAACGTTGCAGACAGTGGACTAAGCAA
This sequence comes from Myxococcales bacterium, assembly GCA_031386385.1. GTDB lineage: Bacteria > Myxococcota_A > Polyangia > Polyangiales > JANNCG01. The sequence goes on along the minus strand of JANNCG010000169.1, from coordinate 4,847 downwards.
GACGTGTGCCCAGGCGCACCATCGCTCGATCTACCAGTAAAATTGCAGACAGTGACGATCACAGGGGTCGAGACGCGAGCAGAACCCGGCCATTGTGATCCAGCGAGCCGATCAACATGAAGGCTTCTCTCTCGCGGCGTCTGGTAGGAGCGATGGCTCCCTGCGTGCGGGGTACTTATGCCAGGAAGGGTCCCTGGTTTTTTCGGTCTCGCGACAGTCCTCGCGAATGCTGCAAACGATTTTGGAACTGTAAAACTTTTTAGTTCTACAGAGAATGACGAGCAGAAGTCATTGAGACGATCGCTCGCTGCTTGCAGAGAACTGACCCATGAGAAACACTGTGGAGTGTCGAACATGATCACTTGCTGCCGCTCTTTTGTGTCGTCACGATGTTGGTTCACGCTGCTCGCGCTTTTGGTGCTGGGCTGCCGCACGCCGGCGACGCAGGTTCAACTTTTTCTCGACACTGACTCGCCGGTGGACCGAGCGATCACGATCGAGGTGTTTTCGTTTAACGGATCCGTCGCGCCAACCTCGCTGTTGAGCCGTGCAAACGCAGTGGTCCAAGGGAGTCTGAGGCTGTTGCGTGTCAATCAACCGTCGGACACTTTCATCGCGGGTGGGTCCATTGGCGTGGTCCCTCCGTCGGACCGGACCAACAACACCGTCACACTGTGGATCCGCGCTACGGTGGCCGCAACGGCGACTTCACCAGCGGTGTTGCTTGATCGCGCGGCGCGGGTCTCGTTTGTCCGCGGACGAACCGGAACAGCGAGAGTCTTTCTGCCCCTCCGCTGCGGTGATAGCTCCGTGGGGTGCTCATCGGTCGGAGCGGCGCAGTGCACGGTGAGCGTCCGGTGCAGAGAGCAAAACGCAACGTGTGGGGATCTGGGTGAGTGCGTTCCTGTGGAGATTCCTGTGGTGATTCTCGGTGGGGATGGTGGAGTACTGGATGCTCCGACAGAGCCGATTGACGCGAGCGCGTATCGTCCGGATTCAGTCAGTACTGCTGTCGATGTACCAACAGACGAAGCCGATGGCGTCGCCGGAATGGACGTTACCGCCCGCACAGACGTCGCCGCAGATGTGCCAGTCGTGATCGAGGACACCGGCGTGTGCGCGATTGGATTAGAGTTGTTTAACGGCAGGTGCATCCGCGCAGGGTTAGCTCCCCGACCCATCGCGCCCGTATCTCTTGGAGACGTCACACTTCGATCTCCCACACTTCGCTGGCAATTGCCCGTCGAATTTGCGGGCGCGCGGGTTGAGTTGTGCCGAGATCGAGCGTGCACGCAGGTGATCGAGACCATCGACGCGGTGGGCACAAGCGCCCGACCGGCTGCAGAATTGCCATCGAACTCGGTGGTGTTCTGGAGACTTAGGGGGATGACCCTTGGCGCCACGGCGGCGACCGTGAGTCCGACGTGGCTGTTTCATGTACCACCGGCTGGCAACCTTGGGGGTATTGATACAAGCTATAACGCCCATCTGGATATGAACGGTGATGGCTTCGACGACGTGGTGGTTGGCGCGCAAAACGCTGACCCGGGTGGCCGTCAGTCCGCGGGAGTCGTCTACGTGTTTCACGGCTCCGCTCTGGGGATCACCGCGCTTGCCAATACAACGCTCGGCGGAGTTGCGGTGGGCGACAGATTCGGCCACTCGGTGGCGGGCGCTGGAGATCTCAACGGCGATGGCTTCGGCGATCTGGTGGTTGGAGCGTACTTGGCGGATCCGGCGGGGATTGTGGATGCGGGGACGGTGAGCGTGTTTCATGGGTCCCGGGACGGAACTGCGATCACCCCAGTCAGGGTATTCGCAGGCGTGGCGCTGAATGATCGATTTGGGTACTCCGTTGCAGGTGCGGGGGACGTGGACAGAGATGGCTTCGCGGATCTTGTCATCGGCTCAGTGTTGGCCGATCCCGGCGCGCGCCCCAATGCGGGTATCGCGCTGGTGTTTCAGGGCACTGAGACGGGCGTCGGGATGGACCCGTCGAGAACGTATGAGGGCCTCGCCGGTTATGACCACTTCGGCTCTTCGGTCGCGAGCGCAGGGGACGTCAACGGCGACGGATTCGGCGATTTATTGATCGGAGCAGAGTCAGCCTCACCGGTTGGCCGGCCAGACCCAGGGACCGCGAGTGTGTATCTCGGATCTGCTGGCGGCCTCGCAATGAATGCGGCCAACACCATTGAAGGCGTGGGACTCGGAGACCTTTTTGGATTCTCGGCCGCAAGCGCTGGCGATGTCAACGGGGACGGGTTCAGCGACTTGATCATTGGCGCCGTCTGGGCGGATCCCGGCGGTCGAACAGACGCAGGAACCGCGACGGTGTTTCATGGCTCTATCAACGGTGTGGTCGCAGCACCTGCGCGAGTGTTCGAGGGCGAAAACGCCGCCGACAACTTCGGCTGGTCTGTCGCGAGTGCCGGGGACTTAAACGGCGATGGCTTTAGCGACGTTGTGATTGGGGCGCCGCTTGCAGCTCCTGGAGGTCGTGCCACCGCGGGTACGGTCAGGGTGGTTCACGGTTCGCCGCTCGGCCTCGCGATGATTTCTGCGAGAGTTTTTGCTGCCGCGCCGATGGGTGACAACTTCGGCTGGTCCGTAGCGGGGGCCGGAGACATCAACGGGGATGGGTTTGGCGATTTATTGATCGGAGCCTATCGTGCAACCACCATGGCTTTGGGCACTCGCACGGGGAGCGTCTCAGTATTTCACGGATCGCCCGGCGGAGTCCCGCTCGTGTCAACAATCCTTTTGCCCGGCCTCGCGACAAGCGATCAGTTTGGCTTCTCCGTCGCAAGCTTGTTTGTCGGTGGCTCCCGAACCGGGGGGGCTCTCGCTTTGGAATTTGCGCACAACGCTTTACCAGGATGTCGCGCTCAGAACTCTGGGGTCTGCGACACGGCACGCCGCAGCGCGCGAGAGCGTGCGAGCTCATCTTCAGACAGCGTGAACCAGCGCAATAGCTGGTGCTCAAGATCGTTGAAGTAGCCAAAGTGCAGCAAAACATCGTCTGCTTCTTTTGCGATCCCACTAAAAAAGTACTCGATCGCGGCGTCAGGGTCGTCATTTTTCAGAGCGTGGAGTCCCAACACTCGGAGCGCGTGGTGCCCCAGTCCTCCGGACACATCGGTGAAGCGCTTCGCCTCTGCAATCACACACTCGAGATTGTCGGCGTGGATTGCGGCACTCCACCGCATAATTTGCGGTGAAAACTGCAGAGCTTTGGCCTTTCGCTCAGAGAGTGATTCGAGACCCTGCGTAGACAAAAAATTCAATCGCCATCGAAACTGAGTTTCCCAATTTGGATCGAGCCACTGCTCGATGTCCCACGTGTGAAGCAGCATCACCAGGATGCTCCCTGCACCCGGCGTCTTCAGCGTAAACGCGACAACGGTGGCAAGCGCCGCACGCACAGCTGCCTCGGTTGAGAGCGAGCTAAGAGTTGAATCTATTGCGAGCCAATCGTCCCACCATTGAATCGGCTTCGATAATGTATGAATAATAGCCTTGATCCCTTCTCTATCCTCGATCGTCAACTTGCTCACCGCTTGCCTCCAACCTCCACTGCAACAGCTCAACTTACGATAACTAACTCGCGCTCGATCCGCGACAGCCTCTGCTCAAATTCGGCGCGCCATGTGGCAGCGAAACCCACACTCGCAAGGGGGTCGTCAAAACAGGACAGCTGGCGCATCAGCCTGGAGATACCCATTCCAAGGGTCTCTCCGGTACATGTCGCGTCATTCGACCAACCGACAAGCTGCGTTGTCCAGAAAAGCAGGGCACAGATCTGCTGTACCTCCGGCGTAGGATTCTGGCTCGTCAGCATCGTGCACAGGAGGCTCTCAAGTGGCAGCCCAGCGAGCCGCCGCCCCAAGTCACCGCATCTAAGCGCCAGTGCGACAAGCTCAGCGGCCGCGTTGGGATTTTGCTCCATGATCTTCTCGAGTCGAATCGTAAGGAGTTCAGCACGTTGTTCACGTCTGTCCTCGTCGATGGCCTCTCGATCAGCGGTGCTGAGCGGCTCGTTAGAACGGGTCCGGATTTTCTTTTGTGTCGGACGAAGCTGATCAAATTCGAACATCGCGCTGGACTCAACCAGCACCGCCACCACGCGCATACGAACTTTGCCTAGCACCAGTGGCTCTGCTCGCGTTGCATGCGCCCAGACGTACGAGATCTCAATATCCTCATAGAGTCGAGAGTGAACTGCACGTGAGTTCGACACGCAACTCACTCGCATTAATTCGCTGGAGAGACACTGTGCGATCACTCGACTCTGAAGACCGAGCTCATTGCGCCAAGAGTCATCGTCTGCATCGAGTTGCCCTCGAAAGATCCCTCGCAGCGACGCGAGATTGCCAACTCCATTGAGATAATCTTCTGTCAGAGTGACGGTGAGCTCGTGCAGCCAAGGGGACTGGCGTCCGAGTGCGCGGTCCATACACAGTAACGCCGTTGCGGGCAACCACATCGCCGAGAGCCACTTCGACGGATCGTCACCGAGCAATTCTCGCATCGAGTCGGCGTCCCCAAGGAGCGAGATGTTGCGCCCCGGAGCGAGGTCATCCAACTGCCGCCAAAACGCAACGGTGTTGCGATACCGCAGGCGCTCAGTCGCGCTGGCAAACCACCAGCACAGCCGTTGTCGACAACGACGCCAACCACGCCACGCCACAATCTGCGCTAAAATTCTGCGACTCCTGGTCATGGGCCCGAACAGAGAAGACGAACTCTGCGCGTTAGCGATTCCCCAAAACGACGGAGTTTCGTCGTCGTGACGCGCGTCTGTGTAGGTGTATCGTCGTGCCGCTTCGGCGCAAACCCAATCAACG
>JANNCG010000167.1:0-2845 GCA_031386385.1 Myxococcales bacterium | reverse complement strand
GTTCAACGCGACCATGGAGCCTCCGCCACGGTTTGAGGGGACCCTCGCACAAGACACCGAGTTTGAGACCGTGTTGCTCAACGCACTGCAAAAAAACCCGCAAAAACGCTATGCATCCGCGCTTGAGTTTGGCAGCGCGCTGCTGCCGTTTGCGGACGCGGGCGCGCGGCAACGATGGCGGTCAGAGTTTGTGAGCGGAGTGATTCCACTGGTCCCGAGCGGTCGTCCAACGGCGATGCCAGTGGGTCATGCACGGGATGCAAACGCCAATGCAAACCCCATGGTAGCGAGCCAAACATCAAGCGGGTCCCTTATCGCGCTTGAGGGGCAGATCACTCGAAGCGCAGAGCGCAAGCAGGGTGTGCTGCTGGCCGCAGTGGCAGTAGTCTCATCCGTCGCGCTGCTTGGAGTCGTAGGCGTCGTGCTAAAGATCCGCTCGGACCGAGTCGTGCTCGTAAGGCATGAGGTGCTTGCGACTGGACCAACCGCAGAGCCTGCAGCCCTTGTGCCTGCCAGCTCGATCAACGACGCAGGAGGGCTGGCGCTGCTCGCACACCAAGCGTCTCTCGTGGACGCGGGGGCTGCTCACAACGGACGTATTGTGCGCGGGATGCAGACACCCACGGTGCAAGAGATGCTTGCGCGCCAGACTCAGATCGAAGCGCGAACGCCCGTAGCGATACCCACTGTGACGCCCACTGTGACACCCGTTGTGACACCCGTTGTGACGCCGGTGATCGAAGCGCCTCCAGCTGTGCCAATTCCTGAGCGTCCCACGCCGCTGCTAACGCCCAACATCTAGCTCTGTGCTCGGAGGGGCTGCCCTGAGTTGCCCGCTAAATGTTCGGCGAGGTGAGAGGTCCTATCGCGGGTGCATGATGCTGAGTGGGCACGGGAGGTGTGGGATTTGTCGGTCGAATCGTCGGTGTCCTTGGCCGAGTGCTCTGGACTGGTTGGCGCGCGGGGCTCGGGAGCGCTTGTGGTATCGCCATTGTCGTCGTGCTCAACGCGCCAGGTCCCGCTGCTACACCAGAGTCGAGGATCGCGAAGGCAGCTGGTGCCAGCGGAGCCACCGTCGGCACGCTCGCGGCACCGGAGGGGACGGTAGTGCTCGAGCGCGGAGTTGAGAGCGTGTTGGTTGATGGCTCGCTGTGCGTTGTGGAGGGTGCCGAATGGAGAGTGCTCGAAGAAGAAGGCTCCGCGACAACTTTTGCGACAATCCCCACCAGTCCGACGGCAGCGAGCGTTGCGACGACACCGATCACTGCAGTGCGCCGAGGCTTTCGATTGCCTATGGGGTGCGACGTTCCGACCAGCGAGTTGCTGGCGACAGGAACAGAGGGCATCCATCCCGTTGAGCTTGGAGTCGCTGTTGTGAGGTTTGTTGGAAGTGGCTGTGACGGCGGTTCTTGCCCGGCTTTTGCTCCGCCAAACTCAGACTGCCATCGCTGCTGAACGCCCACATCTGCGAAAGCCCAAAGCGCCGCACCAAGCGCTCGGACCGAGGGATAGCGCTTCGCGGGATCTTTCTCTAGCGCGCGGCCCAGCGCCCGCTCGAACTCTTGGTGAACGGCAAGCTCTTGTTCAAATCGAGGAGTTGCCTCCATCGACACTCGAAACATCACGCTCTGCGGACTGTCGGCCTTGAAGGGAGAGACGCCGGTGACGAGTCGATACAAGATCACGCCGAGCGCCCATTGATCTGAGCTAGGCTCGACAAACTTAGCGCTTCGCCACTGTTCGGGGGCCATGTACTCGGGCGTGCCCATGATCTCGGTGGCGCCAGTGAGGGTGACCGAGTCGGTCTCTGCCTTCATCTTCGCGATCCCAAAGTCCAACAGTTTGGGATGGAGGTTGCCCGCAGAGCCTTGCCAGAGCTGGATATTGTCGGGCTTTAAATCCCGATGAATGATCCCCTTGTCGTGAATCGCGGCCACCGCCGAGAGGATGGGGAGCATGTACTCAAGGGTCGTTGAGATGGAGAAGCTGCCGTCACGCTCGAGCTTCGAAGCGAGGCTCTCGCCCTCCAAAAACTCCATCGCGATCCACGGAACCCCATCGCGCTCTCCCACATCATCCACGTCCACAATGTGCGGATGACGCAAGCTCGCCGCCGCCCGAGCCTCTTGGATAAAACGCTCAGTGATCTGCGAATTTGCTGCCCATTGTGCGTGAAGGATCTTGATCGCGACGCGCTTGCCGAGCGGCTGTTTGATGGCCTCGTACACCGTGCCAAATGCCCCTTCGCCCAACTCCCGTTTGATGTGGTAGGGGCCAAAGTTGATCCCGATCGCGATGGGAGCGGTGGTGTTGTGTTGGTTGCTCATCGGGTGAAATGCGGATCTCGTGCAGTACCGCTTGAGGAGGATAGCACGGTCGGTGACAACAACCTATACGCGATGATCGAAGCTAAGGATCAGGCGCGCCCACCACGACCTCGTGTCCGCGCGGCGGTGCAGGCCCCAGACGAGCCCACCCGCAGTGGCGACAGATATGCCAAAATTATCACCGGCTGCCGCGCCTCGAAGCGTGAGGGTGGGCATCGAAGGCAGGCCCATGTCGGTTCCGTAAAATACGGCTGCTGTACCAGCGGGTACGTTATCTGAAGGCGCCAGAATTGCTCCCACAATGACGTCCGCGAATCCGTCTCGATTCAGATCTCCTGCTGCGACAGCGGTGCCAAATCGCTCTGCTGCGAAAGTTCCCCTGCGGACCGCCGCCGGCAGCTGTGAAGCGCCCATCATACCCCCATGATGCACGCTCACTATGCCAACATCGGTCATGCCGTCCAAATCGCTCAGATGCGCACCAACCACCAGGTCATCGAAGCCATCGCCGTTGATGT
>JANNCG010000160.1:0-7375 GCA_031386385.1 Myxococcales bacterium | reverse complement strand
CGAATTCTGCTCCAAATGGCTTGCCGCGGTAGACCAAGGGATCGCTCATCACAACACCGATCACCCCCACGCGTACACTCTGCCCGCTCGGCGCGCGAACGGTGATCACGTCACACTTGGGCGGCGCAGGAGAGAAGCCCGTGATGTTGGTCCCGAGCCAGCAGCCACGAAACTCTTCAACGCGTTTGCTCAGCTCTTTTGGCGAGATATCGTCCTCGTGGTTGCCAAACGTCACATGCGTCACCCCCGTCGCGTTGAGGCACTCGACCATCGCACGACCTGAGTCAATGCTCGACAGCAGACTCGGCGCGACGAAGTCTCCGGGCAGCGTCACCAGCTGCGTGTCCGCAGGCCGAGTTTGCTTCAACGACATGAGCAACGTCTGCAATCGCGGAAGGTTATCCAAACTGTACACATCGTTGACGCTCACAATGCGCAGCAGCGGTCCCCGTTCGTTAGGTGATTTCATCGTGACTCGCTCATCTCAATGCTAATCGGGTTCTCATACGATTTGCAGCACAATAATCATGGTCAGCCTGCGTTGCTTGAGCTGCCAACTGCGGCCAACAGCGCGAGAATCCCACGCGAGCGAGAGCCACTTACGCAAACGTTGAGCATTCTGATACGCTGCCGCAATGCCGCTTAGTAGACGCGCCTTTCTCAAACTCTCATCCGCAGGTGTCACCCTCGCCGGATGCAGCAGTGTGCTTGAATCGACAGACGGATCCCTCGCTGATTCTGCGCGTGATGCCACAAGGCAGGACACCATACCCGCTGCGCTCGACGGCGGCGGGATGGATGCCCCTGATGTTGACGTAGCGACCATCGACGTCCCTTCGCGTAGGGACGTCGTCGCGAGGGACAGCAGTGATGCCGGCCCAACACAATGCGAGCCCGATGACCCCATGGTGGGACCCCCCGATCCCAATCTTGAGCTAGGATCGATCACGTTTAATGGCGTGGACTTTCCGCTGGGGGTGATGGCGGGCGATGCGCTGCCTACCCGCGCGATGATGTGGACGCGGTATGATGGGGCTCACCCGTTGGTGCTTCGTGTGGTCGAGATCAACGCAGCAGACGCGCTGATTCGTGTGGTGTTTGAGCGCGATGTCACGCCCGCTGCGGGAGGCTTTGTCCATGTGGATGTCAGTGGCCTTCAACCTTCGCGGCGCTATCGTTTTGCGTTTTTAGAGAAGCAGGGTGCTCGCTTTGTGGGTCGTAGCCGCTTGGGCCGAGTGCGCACCGCGCCCAGCGCTAACTCCTGCGGGGTCATTAACTTCGGAGGAACATCTTGCAACATCCTCGGCGGAGCCCCCTTCGCAGCACTGCAACACGCTGCAACAGAGAAGCTTGATTTCTTCATTCACGCAGGCGATCACATCTACGCCGATGGGGGCACAGACGCGACAAACCTCGCGGAGTATCGCAACAAGTACGAGCAGTATTGGCAGGTGGACGGTCTGCGGGATCTGCACGCGTCCGCCGGCCTGATTTGCACCTGGGACGATCACGAGGTCAAAAACAACTGGAACGCCGAGACCATCGAAAACACCCTCGCCGGCCGCACCCAGCTCGCCGCCGCCACGCGAACCTTCTTTGAGCACCGCGCCTTTCGTCGCCACGCAGTTGTGCCCGATCGCATCTATCGGAGTTTTAAGTGGGGACAGACCGCAGAAATATTTGTGCTCGACTGTCGCGGAGAGCGCAAGCCCTCCACTCGCGGTGGGCCGCGAGCAGAGTTTATCTCCCCAGAGCAGCTTGCGTGGTTGCAGGCTGGGCTGCGCGCTTCGACGGCAGTGTTTAAGTTTGTCGTGACGTCCAAGCCCATCACGGGACGTGTGGCGATGGATCTGGCGCGGGATGATTTTTGGGAGGGGTTTCCTGCGCAGCGAGAAGCACTGTTGCGGTTTGTGACCGATCAAGACATCAAGGGCTTGTGGTTTTTGTCTGGCGATGTGCACTACGGATGCATCTGCCGCGTGGAGCGCGCCGGCCCGTACAGCCGGCTTCGTGAGGTGTACATGGGCCCGTCCGGCAGCGGCGATCCGGGCATCGTTGATTGCGACCCCGGAGGCCAGGACGACGCCATTGTTCGTCGGCTAAACTACACGAAGTTTCGCGCAGACCCGGTCAGCAAGATGTTGGATATCTGGATCGTCGGGGTGGACAACAACGTGCTGTGTCACAAGCGATTTCCAGCGTGAACTGCGGCACACGAGGCTCTTATTGAGCTGAGCGAAGTCAAAGCAGCTGTACCTGGTCGCGGTCCAGAATGAGGGCCAACGCGCGACCAAACACCGAGATCACCGCGTCGAATTTGCCGTCGCTCCGAAGCGTGACGTGAGCGTCGAAGCCCTTAAAATGTCCCAACACAATCTTCGCGGGACGTGCGTCAGAAGGGACCAAGGCGCTCGCGGTTCCAGCATTGCGGCTCGCCGGTGTGTTGGGTCCTGGCGCTGCGACGCCGAGACCTGTGAGCCAAGACACAAACGAGTCCGCTTGAAGACGATCACGCACGTTGCTTAGCGCGTTGCGACCCTCGCTGTCCGTCGCGTGCACGTTGGCTCCGCGCTCAACCAAAGCCCTCGCGCTCTGCATCGCTAAGCTCTCACACGCGATCAAAAACGGCGTACGTCCACTCGCGTCACGCGCATCGACCTCTGCGCCACGATGGAGCCACACGTTCAGCTCGTCAGCGGAGGCATCACGCTCTGCAAGGCCGTGAAGTACCGTCGCTTTGCCAGTGATTTCACCGGATTTTGCGCCCATATTGTATACGCACTCAAGCAACGGTTCGTGCCCGGCAATCTTTGCGATCTGACAGAGGGCGTCTTGTGCCTGATCGTCAAACAGCTCATCCACTGTGGCACCATGCGCGACAAACAGCTCAACCAGCCTCGCGTGAACCCTCGGCGCGACTCGTCGGTGCAAGAGCATCGCTCCCGCGACCCACGCGAGCGAGTGGCCGACATGCGACAGCGACGGCGCGGTGACGTCGACTCCTTGATGAAGAAGCAACCGAATGGTCGACAGACCCGCCTCTGGATCCTCCACCACGCGCTTGACGCGCCCAAAAGACGCGAGCGACGCCTCGAGCAAGCTGGGTAGCTCTGGCTCACGGATCAAACCTCGCTCAATGAGCAGCGAGACCAGCTCTGCTGCGCCAGCCAGACAAGCGCGCCGAGAGGCGGACCAATCCTCGGGATCACAGGCATGCGGGTCCGCGCCACGGTCCAGCAGCACCCTCGCAGCCTCGGTCGCACCGGCGGCGGCGGCGAGATAAAACGCTGTTCGACCGTCGCGTCCTAGCTCAAGCGAGACTCTTTTCGCGAGCACCGCAGCGCGTGAAAAATCTTCGGCTTTGATCGCGGTGCGAAAGAGTTTGTCGGGATCGGGCATTGGGACGGAGGTGGGCGAGCCTACTTCTTTCGCTTCGTGAGCGTCTGCAATTGCTCTTGCGAAAACCGCACCGTCACCGAATCTTCGAGCTGTTCTAAGTGCAAACGCTTTAACCCAAGCTTACCCAACGCGGCGCGCAGACCGTCGGCCAGCTCGACCATCAACTTGTGCTGCTTCACTTGCGCAGGTGTTCGCTTCGACTTGCTCTTGGCCTCGTTGAGCTTCGATGTGGCTTTGCGAATCTCTCGCACAGGCGCCTCGCTGACAGCCTTGCCCGCGATCTTCTTTTTGCCAACCACCAGTGACTCCGCAGAGTCTTTCTCCGGTGTTGCGTCGGAGTACGCAACCAGCGCAAACGCACGCTCTTGCCCCAGCTTCATCGCTCTGGTCCGCGGAACACTCTCCACCACCTTGATCAGCTTAAACGCCTGGGTGCGGCTCATCAGCGCGTTGGCTTTCAAAAATCCCTCAAACGACCCGTGTCCCGAGACAACAAACAACTTGTGCTTCACGATCTCGCGAAGCGCCTCACCAATGTCATAAAACGATTCCACAATGTCATCCTTGCGTCGCTTGATCAATGCGACCAACTCGGCCAAGCGCTTCTTCTTCACCGCGTCACTTTTGGTCTTCGCGATCCGCGCAGTCTCGGTCAATGACTTGAGCTTCGCGAGGTTGGCCTTCGCAGAGTTGGGCTTCGGCGCCTTTGGCTTCGCGAGGTTGATTTTGGGAGATTTAGGCGCTGGCTTCGCAGCCGATTTAGTCTTCATGGAGAATTTGGTTTAGTAGACACCGCTTCACAAAATGCAGCAAATATTCGGCGATAGTCAAAACGTTAACACGTGTGAACGGCGCCGTTCAGCCGTGTTAACGAAGCAGTTCACGCGTGTGAACACCGCCCGTTATTCACACTTGCGCCGTTCAACCTCAACCACGGTTGCGCCTTACGTACCACCGCTCGAATTGACTTGGCCACCACCCTCACTTTGATCGCCCCCAACCCCTGGTGGCTCGCCACGTAAGCCTCACGGAGCCCAAGAGTTTTGCTGCGATCTGCCACCCATTTGCCTTCACTCACGCGCCGCTCTCTCCGCGCGGTTCGAATCTTGCGTTGCGCTTGCATCACTGAAAGCGAGACGGCTCAATATGAACGCATGGAACATGATGTGGATGGCATTTATCGTACTGTTTTTACTCGCCCCCGTTGGCTATGGCTGGGGCTACCGAGGCTGGGGCGCACCATACCCACGGCACATTCAGCGCCGACGCGCTAACACTCAGCGCGAGTCGACGAGCGGCCGGCCGAGCAGCGACGCTGTAGTGTCCTTTGATCACCACGCGTGGGGTTGGGGCGGGGACTTTGTTTGGACCGTGATGGTGATTGGGCTTGTTTGGGCCGTGATCGTTTGGTGGCGCTAATGAAAGCCCTCACCTACCACGGCCCCAAGAGACGCTCTTGGGAAGAGCACCCTAAGCCTGTGTTGCGCGAGAGCACCGACGTGATTGTTCGCATGACCACCACAACGATCTGCGGGACGGACCTGCATATTCTCAAGGGTGACGTCCCCACTGTGCGGGCCGGGCGGATCTTGGGCCACGAGGGCGTTGGGATCATCCACGAAGTGGGCTCCGCCATCACGAGCCTTCAGCGCGGCGATCGCGTGCTCATCTCGTGCATCACATCGTGCGGCAAGTGCTCGTATTGCAGCAAACAGATGTACTCGCATTGCAAGGTCGGCGGCTGGCTGCTGGGCAATAGCATTGACGGAACACAGGCTGAATATGTGCGAATTCCCTACGCCGAGACGAGTCTTCACGTCATTCCGCGTGAGGTCGATGACGAGGCAGCCACGATGCTGAGTGATGTGCTGCCGACGGGGTACGAGTGCGGCGTGCACAACGGACAGGTAAAGCCGGGGGATTTTGTCGCCATCGTGGGTGCCGGCGCCATAGGCCTCGCCGCGGTCCTCACCGCCGGCTTGTACGCACCCGCTGCGATCGCAGTGATCGACCTCGACCCCATCCGACTTGCGCTTGCGAAAACCTTGGGCGCCACCCACCAACTCAACAACACCGACGGGACCGCCGTTGCGCGAATCATGGAGCTCACCAACGGCGTGGGAGTCGACGTCGCGATCGAAGCGGTCGGGCTGCCATCGTCCTTTGATCTGTGCCAATCGATCATCGCGCCAGGTGGTCACATCGCCAACGTAGGCGTCCATGGATGCGCCGTCGAGCTGCACCTTGAGAAACTGTGGAAAGAGAACATCACATTGACCACTGGACTGGTAGACACCTCCAGTACACCCATGCTTCTTAAGATGGTGCAGTCCGGCCGGCTAAGCACTAAGCAGTTTGTAAGCCATCGACTTGCGCTGGCCGAGATCATGACGGCTTACGACATCTTTGAAAATGCCGGCAAGCAAAACGCGGTGAAAATCGCGCTCACCAGCAGCAGCAAAAACGCTGCGTGACTCACCCATCTGCTGGTCAACGCGGACGCTTTAGACGCTTTGAATGTGCGCACTTTAAGAAGCTTTAAGAATCCTTCATTTCCGTTCGTGCTGTGGGGTCCGCACACTCACGATCGATGAAAACACTCAAACCATCACACACTCTCACTTCACTCTTTGTCGCCTCATCTCTCTCGCTCGGGACAGCGCAAGCGTTGGCACAAGCTGCCCCCACCACCGCAATGCGAGTGGACGAAGCGTTCACTTGGTTTACGCTCGAAGATACCCCCCATGAGGGCAACCATGCGTCCAACGACGGCTGGCGCCTGAGCGCAAACTTCAGGGTATTTGGCGAGATCGCGCAGGACAGCGTACTCAAGATGACCGTCAAACAAGGTCGACGCATCATCGGCAGTGCGCGTTGTGGCAGCAGCAACACTCCCCGGCTCGCGGGGATCTGGACGCAGCGCTGTGGTGGGGCTGAGCGTGAGTGGGGCACCGCTGCGCCGCACGAGACGGCCACGGGCGAGTACGACGTCGAGCTGCGATTTGTAAACGGCCAGAACGACCAAGAGACCTTACTTCGCACCTTTCACGTCCGCATCGGAATGGTCACCCGCGTCTCAGAGGGCAACTTTCGCCCCATGGCGTCCCGCTACTACGTCGACACCGAGCACCGCTTGCTCGACAGCGCCGTCCGCATGGTGGGACCGGGCAACGAGGGCTACTTCTACGACCGCGAGTCCAGAATCAACTCAGACAGAAACATGGTCGAGCTGCTCACTGTGGTCTCTCCGCGAGACAACGGCTCGGCTTTCACCGCCGCGAGCAACAGCGTTAGATGCACCGTCGATGGCGCCCCCGTTCCCATCACCGCTGACCAAGCCGTCGGAACAGTGGGTGCCCGCAGCTGGGCCGTCGCAACGCGTGCGGCGGGACGTGAGCGCCAAGAAGAGCCCTTTGATTGGCGCCAGGTCACGTACCGACTTCCACTCACTTGGGGCCCCGAGGCGCTGCGCTATCCCGGCCACGCCGTTCTTGATGACCACAACGGGCTGTGGCAGTGCGAGCTACGGCAGAGCGGGCAGACTCTTCGCGTGTTTCGCTTCACGGTGACCGCGGGACGGATCGTCGCGCACCCTGAAGAATCAGCGGGATTATCACTCGCCCCTGAGACGCACTTTGTCGAGAGCTACCTCACCAATGCCCCCATTGCCAACGAGCGAGCGTATCAACCCGCGAGCTTTCGCGCGATGGGATTTTATGGCCACACTTGGGCATCCGCCGAGGCCCGACGGTTTGCGCAAAACGCCACACGCGCACCGGCAGCACCTACGCCGAGCGCCACTGCCACAGCCGCCAACGCCGCTGGGACAACACCAGCCACCACCGACACAGCCAGCGCCACCGCCATCCGCTATGACGACGGCTATGCGCTTTTTCGCACGCAAGATCACATTGAGCCGGTGGGCGGACGTCCCACTAACCAGGGATGGAGCTTGATCGCCACGGCCCGGGTGACG
>JANNCG010000158.1:0-3086 GCA_031386385.1 Myxococcales bacterium | reverse complement strand
CCGCACCGGGACTGGAGAACGCACCGCTCAGAACAACGCTTTTGACCCTGCAATTGGACAGACCGTTTCATCCAGTGATCGAGGGGCCGGTGGCGTTTTTTGAGCGGGATGACGGCGATGAGGTACCAGGAGTCGCGTACCTGAGCTGTCCGGTGGGGCTTTTGTGGCAGTGCATTCAATTTGCCCCCGACGTTGAGCTGCAACCACAGACCTCGTATCGCTTGCGGCTCGGTGCCCTCGCGGATGTACGCGATCTCGCGGTGAGCGACAGGCCCACTTTTGTCCGCACCGGGACGGAGGCACGATCCGTCGGTCCGATTGCAATTCCCCTGGGAAACTGCGGACCATTCGAGATGACGCGTGGACCATTTTGTGTGAGCTTGACGCACTCTAGCCTCACTGTGAGGGGGCTGTTGGATCGCATGGGACAGCTGCGCGTTCGAAGCGGCGAGCTGAACGCTGACAGCAGAACTGGGACACAGGTGAGCGCGGTGGTTGAGCGGGTTCCACCGAGTGGGCATCTTCCGTTGCTTGTGAGCACCGTGGGGGTGGATGGCGTTGCGTCGCGCGACTACCGGCTGGATCCGGTACGGGGACTCCCCGCGGGGCCACCGGTGCGAATCACCGAGGTGTATGCGCGTCCGCGAGGGTCGAGCGCGCAGGAGTTTGTCGAGATTGAGCTGCTTCGTCCGCCTGCGATTTCGCTATCAACTATCACTCTGCGTACAAACACGGGGGTGTCAACGCTTCCCGACGTGATGCTCGCGCCAGGCACGCGCGCGGTGATCGTTGGGCCGACGTTTGATGTCACCGGGGACGCTCAACGAGGTGACCCCGCGGTGGCACCAGGGGCGCTTGTCGTTCGGCTCACTCAGCGCCTCGCCCAGCGCGGACTCACCGATCGCGGAACCGATGTGTGGCTGGCGGATCTGCAAGGCGGTGAGATCTCGCGAGCCCCCACTGCGAGCAACGAACGGGCACCTCGGTTAGGGGTCTCGCTTGTCCGTGCGGACACCGAGATGCGCGAGAGTGACACAGCGAGCTGGATGTACGATGCGCTTGATGGCGCGACTCCTGGTGCGGTGGATCGGTTTAGGTAGTGCGTTCATCGAGGTGGGCTCTTTGAGTTAGCTTCTCACTTGGGACGCTGAAGGATGGATGGTCGGCGCTGTGACGCTCTCGGACAAACTGCTCAACGAACTCAATGCGATCCGGGAGTTGCTGCACACACAGCGCAACGCGATCCTACCCAATGTGGAATCGGGCCTCTCAGACAACCTCACTTCGTGACGCTAGTTGCTGGCCCTGTTGCATCAAGAGACTCATCAAACGGCTTTGGATTTCTCACTGTTCGCGTGGGCGTGTACTGCAATCCTCGTCGTGCGTGAAGGCTCAGCCGCCACTTGAGTGCCTTCTCTCGCTGCATTAGAATCGCCTTGATATGAAGGATAAGGACTCAGCCAAAACTCAGGGAGAGACTCCTCCGACTTGGTCTCCAAGGGATGCGAAGCTGCTCGACATTTTGCGCCGAGAGAAGCAGCTCCTTGACATTGAGGACCTCTCACCTCCGCCACTCAAGCAGGGCGGACTGAAGAGCCCGTCCAATGACCATTCCAACGGCGAATAGGTAGCGTCACGGGGTACGATACGGAGACTTCACGGGGATGGAGCCCATTGGCGGCGCTGTGACGAGTCATCACAAAACAAGGGGCACAGCATGATGGTGATGAAGTTGCAGCGCTGGGCATCGGAGCCAGCATGTTCACGTCGGCTACGCCGTAGCCGCACCCCAGCTACGCCGTAGCCGTCCTGCAATCGCCACGATTCGGCCACCACACCCACTTGACTCACAGCCCCGGTTTGAGACCCTTCTGCGCGATATGGCCAAAGCAAAACGCGCCCCCAAATCCTCCCTTTCAAAGCCCGCTTTCAAGCGCTCCGCAAAGCCCACTTCAAAACCCTCTTCCGCGATCACCCATCCGTTCGGCGTGAACCCGAAGGCCATCGCCTCGGCCCGCGCCGAGTACGCCAAGTTGTTGCTCATCATGGCCAATGCGCGCCGCGAAGAATCAGCTGGCCTCGACCGCTACTGGGAAGCTGTCGGAACCATCCTGGCGAAACGCCTCTTCATCCTTGATGACCAAACCCCGACAGCAACGAAGTGGATCACCCAGCACACCGACGAGACCGAGCGCAACGCTCACCGGCTCATCCGCATCGCGCAAGCCGCGAGCCCCAACGATGAAGCCAAGTATGGCCTGACCAAGATCGACCTCGCGCTCACCTATCGCGCGCAGCAACCGGGCTACAAACCCAGCGCCAAACCCAACGCTCCTGAGCCCTCAATGGACTTCGGCGCTCTCCGCTTCACGGTGAAGCGCGACGCCAAACCCAGCAAGCTCACGCTCGAGACCATCACCACCGATGAGCTTCGAGCGATTGTGTTTAAACACGACGGCTCTCCCGCAAAGCCCGCTCGCCTCGGCCCGACAGGGACGGCCATTGTGACAGCGCTTTCTGCATACAATCTCGAAGAGATCGCTGTGAAAGAGCACGACGCCCAGCTCACCATCGGCCCGTTTCGCGCAGATCAAACGTCGGCGATCGCGGACGCGTTGAACCACGTTGAGCTTCCGAAGCGTGGAGAGAAAAAGAGCGAAACCTCTGTCAAAAAAGGGGCAGGGTCGAAAGCGGACAAGAAATCCAAAGCAAAGACAAAACCCAAGCCAGCGCGCAGGTCCTAGTCTTCGAATCCACATCGTGGGGCATGGGCGCACTGGCGTGTGATTGCCACCGTTCAGAAATGCGTCGAAATGGCGTGCAACCCGGCGCTTGCTCAATGAAATCACAGGACATTTCGTGCACGACGCTTCGAGCCTGAACAATGGCGATCACACCCGCGCACTGCGTTGTGGCACTGAGTTCTGAACGAAGCACAGAGCTTCTCATGGTTCGACGCAAAGAATGGATGGATCACTTGGCGATGACCGCAGACCAACGACAGCAAGAACTCAACGACCTTAGCGATCTCGTATTCAGCGAACACAAGACGCTTTCAGCAGAAGAGCAGTTGCTCGCCATCGCCA
>JANNCG010000121.1:0-1937 GCA_031386385.1 Myxococcales bacterium | reverse complement strand
AATAATACCGAGCCCACATCGCGTTCTGCAGCCGGGCGCTGTTCTGGCACTTGTTCTGCTAACAACCAAAACCGCGCGCTCGTCGCCGTCGGCGGAACGTTTCCCAACTGCGTCGGTGTCAGCACTGCATCACGAAAACCGACTGAACCTACGTATCGCGACGGTCCCAACGATGCGCCGCCAGCGGCAAGCCACTCGACAAATAGAGCATCGCCATATGCTTGCAAATTCGCAGGCCAATTTAATGCCTGCGCGGTGAGCAACAGTTGGGCCTGGGCCCGATCCACTAACGCAGTACCAGACGCGAAGCCAATCCGGCGAAGCTCGTCTCGCGTTGGTTGGGGTTCGCAGATGAACAACTCAGCATCGCATGGATCTACTAAACACGCGGACGGGGTGGGGGTCTGTGGACAGACAATTTCTCTTGTTGGACACTGAAGGATTCCCACACGTTCTGCGCGTAATTCGTACGTACAACGCTCGCCAGCGGGGCATCCGTCGAGGATCAACTCAAAGCTCTCGTTTCGTTGAGCCTGTACATCTACCGACGCCGACGTGATGGTGTTTGGCCCCACCCAATCTTCAAAGCTGCCGCAAATACTCTCTGGCCCACACCCGCGCTTTGCAGTGATCGCGTGGAGTCCGAACCCGCGTGCGGTGAGTCGCCAACGGCCCCCCGCCGGCGCTTCGAAACGCACTTTGACGTCTCCGCCGTTAAACAAAGGGTGGTCCTCGCATGACGGCCGAGCAGTGTCCGCACCCGATTCAATACCCGTCATAGCAAAGCTCATCATGTTGGGCACGCGGTCCATGACGCGCGTATCAGCACGACCAATGACCCGCAAATCGCCTGCGCAACTCCCCGGTGTTGGCCTCAGTGGTGCAGCAACGCATACAGCGTCTGCCATCGCCACGTCGGATCCAACGGCGACGCTGCCATCGCTCGGCCGCACGGCCGCTCCGCAAGCCGTGAGTCCAATCACAAATGCGAGGGTGGCAATGGCTCGCCAGAGTGTAGACCCTCGCACACGCATCATAACTAAGCAGTTCATGCGCAAAATTTTATCGCGAATGGTTCGATTACACAACGGCGAGGTGGACCGCGAACCAACCGCGACGCTCTTCAAACGAGCATTCGCGCTACTGCAATTGGCCGTCGCCCGAACGAATTGGCTCAATTCGCTGACTAAAACGGGTTGTTCACAGACGCAGGGATCAGGTTGCGTTGGAAATGAGGTTTCACACTGCAAATTTGCTAGCAAATCTTACTAGCATGACAGTCATGGAGGTTTGCGGTACCCTCCCCGCCGAACACAAGAGAGCGAGCCAAACACCATGACACGAGTGATCAATTTTAATGCTGGACCCGCAGCGATTCCCCTCCCCGCGCTTGAGCGAGCGCGCAACGAGCTGCTTGAGTTTGGCTCAAGTGGGATGTCCATTATGGAGCATTCTCACCGAGGCAAAGACTACGAGGCGGTGCACAACGAGGCGATTTCGTTGTTGCGTGAGCTGTTGGGGGTTCCGTCTGAGTATCACGTGATGTTCTTGATGGGCGGCGCGAGTCAGCAGTTTGCGACCATCCCAATGAACTTTCTCCCTCAGGGAAAAAGCGCAGATTATGTGATCACTGGCGGCTGGAGCGAGAAGGCCTACGAAGAAGCTGCGCGACTCGGGACCGTCCGCTCCGCGTGCAACACGAAGGCAAACGACACGTTCACGCGCATTCCAAAGCAAGACGAGATCAACATTGATCCCAACGCTGCGTACATTCATACCACGAGCAACAACACACTCTATGGTACGCAGTGGCACACGGACCTGGACGCCAAGGGGGTGCCTCATGTTTGTGACATGAGCTCGGACTTTTTGTGGAAGAAGTTCGACGTGACCAAGTATCAATTTGTGTACGCCGGTGCGCAGAAAAACCTGGGGCC